>CAZJYF010000510.1:0-3419 GCA_964549665.1 uncultured Saprospiraceae bacterium | reverse complement strand
TTTTCATCAAGGAAAAGAACAGATGGTTTAACAACCTAAAACGATGGTTTTCAACCTGTTGTTCTTTTTGTCTTGATACAAAAAGAACGAAATAGGTCAATCCCACTCAGCAGTCCGTTTCAAGTGCGCAACATTAGTTTACTAATCCTTATTTGTTTTAGCTTGGCTATCAATCCCTGTAAAGTATGGATTCATCTGAAAATTTTATTTTCAAGTATCTTTATTGAAGCATTAAGTCTTTAAAGCACTTTCGCATTTAGGCATTTCCGCTAAAATGGAAGTAGTGCCGCTAAATCTGAAAGATTTCGAAAATTGAGTTCTTACAATTTTTTTTTTAGCCTGGTTTTAGCCTCCAATGATCGAAATATTAAGCTGAGAACAATTAGAAAAGATTAGGCATGAAAAATCTTTTTTATTTCCTGATAATGATTTTGCCGCTTGCGGGCTTGCAAGGGCAAACTACCCAAAGTGGTGATATTGTAACCCATGTGAATAGTATCATCAGTTCCCTGCCTGGCCCAAGTGGCAATGACTATGCCGAGCCGAATGGAACCCAATTGACGAGTTGGGAAAGTATTCTCGCTGATTTAATTGCCGCCAATTATTCCTCGGCAGCTACTACGGCTGCCACTTTAGGCTATGACCTCATCGAATTTTCCGATAATACAAATAGTGAAACCTACTACATTTTGGAAACGACTTCCGGTGGCAGTAATTATTGGGGCACCTATGTGTACAATCCAAATGCCTGCCGGTCGGAACTAATCATCATGTCTCCGCATCCAAAAAAGGATTTCAATACCGGCAAACAGGGCATCTATTGTTTCAAATTGACGGATGCCTATTTTTATATGCTGGCAGGAACGAACCGCTGCAACAGCTCTTCTTTTAGCACTTGCACTGGCACCACAACTACTTGTACGGGTTCCTCCGAAAGCTATCGAATTTCCGATATGTCCCATGTAACCACTTCCATTTGGCAAAGGACG
The DNA here is from genome assembly GCA_964549665.1 of uncultured Saprospiraceae bacterium. GTDB lineage: Bacteria > Bacteroidota > Bacteroidia > Chitinophagales > Saprospiraceae > CAZJYF01. The sequence continues at coordinate 2,430 of CAZJYF010000510.1, read as the reverse complement.
ACGGAATATTTGCACGACAATGTGAGCGGAACCTGGTTCGTGCAGTTGCATGGATTTACGAAGCTGGTGACGGATCCCTACGTCATCATGAGCAATGGCACCCAAAGTACCCCTTCCTCGGATAAAATCGCAAGCCTGCGCGATGAATTGCTTGTGGTGGATAATACCCTGACTTTCAAAATTGCTCACCTCGATTTGACCTGGACCCGCTTGCGCGGCTTTTTCAATACCAACGGGCGATACATCAATAGCAGCACGAATGCTTGCACGACCGACGCATCAAGCACCAATGGCCGCTTTTTGCACATCGAGCAGGAAAAGACCAAACTGCGGCAAGATTCCACCGGCTGGCATAAGATGGCGATGTCGCTCGGAGAAACCTTTAATGCGGGGGGGTGCACCTCCCTTTCCCCGCTGCCGGTGGAGTTGACTTCCTTCCGGGCACGGTTGGAAGACACGGAAATTTTAGTTGAATGGGTCACCCAAACGGAGACGAACAATGCTTTTTTCATTTTGGAGAAATCGGCTGATGGCATTGACTTCCGGGAAATTGCCGTCTTGACCGGGCGTGGAAATAGCCTGGAAGAGGTCCATTATTCCTTTGTCGATACTCCCTTTGAAGGAACGAACTACTACCGTTTGCGCCAAGTCGATTTTGATGGCACGGAAAATTTATCTCCTATCATCCAGGTTTTTTTCGAGGGTATTTCCAACCATAAAGTGTGGCTTTTTGATGGGCATATCGAAATTGAGTTGCATCGGGATAATGGGGGCGAATTTCTATTGTTCAATAGACTGGGACAATTGGTTTTAGCCAGAAAATTAACCAGCCAACGAATGAGTTTGGAAGTACCCAAATTGGGCGGTGGGATTTATTTTTATCAATTAAAGACGGGATACCAAACGGTGGGAGGCAAACTCTTTAAAAGCCTTTAAGGATCGGAGAAAAAAAGGCGCTTTTTTAACCCTGAAGATGAATTTTACACATGCTCTCACTATTGGGCTTTAACTCCAATTATATAGCAAAATCTGTAGTAGGGTTCCTACAAACATATTTATCTTTTTTTAGGATTCACTTCACTTTGCCCGGTTAATTTGTTTGTTTTTTGTTTCTTTTTGCTACGTTTGGTTTATACATAAGTTGGGGGTAATGCAAAGAAAGACCAAGAAATAAACAAAACATGAAGGAAATATTAAAATGAAATGCCACCGCACAAATAGCACATTTGGTTTTTTGCCAACACGCAAAAATCCAACCTAAAAAACCAAAAGAGCTATTTTTCTGCAAAGCTGATTTCAACAATTTAAAAAACATTTAATATGAAAGGAATATTTTCACAATATGATTCTCAAGACTTAAACAGACTTGCAGCAAAAGGAATCTTAGAAAAACTAAGAAATATTAGACAAAGAATTAATGTTGATTTCACATCCAGAAGATTAATATGGGAGTTAATACAAAATGCAAAAGACAATGTTGCATCATGTAACATTAATGGTAATTCAAATGTGGAAATTGAAATTAGCCTAACCCCAAAACAATTAAAATTTTCACATAACAATGGCTACTTTACAAATGAAAATGTCAGAGGGCTAATAAGAAGATATTCGTCTAGCGAGAAAGATAGAGATATTGACAGAACTGCTCCACCGCCAACTACGACTGGTAGATTTGGAACTGGTTTTATGACAACTCATTTACTTTCTGAAAAAGTTACTGTAAAAGGAGCGTTTCAACAATTGGATAATTCTCTGTGTAATTTTGAGCTTCCTCTTGACAGAACTGGACAATCGGAAAAGGAAATCATTCAAAGTATTGAAAAATCATTTAATACCATTGAAGAAAGCATGAATACATCTGAGTGCTTTGACATCTCATCTCAAATAAAACTAACCTCTGAGTTTCTGTATGATTTAAATGATGAAGGATTTGAACTTGCGAAAATTTCAATTGACGAGTTAGATGAAAGTATAGCATATTCTTTAATCAGCATACCAAATATTCAAAAAGTTACAATTAATCAAAATAACAATTCATTTTTTTATAAAACCCAAAAAATTAAAGAGGTTCAGGCGAAAAACCATGTAATAACAATTATTGAAATTACTTCAAACAATCATAAAACAGTACAGAGTCATTATGCAACTATCATTGATGATGATACGAGGATAATTATTCCCATAAATTATTCCGATAATAAAATTGAAATAAAAAACCCTAGTACAAATGTTCCGAGACTGTTCTTGGACTTTCCTTTGATAGGAACGGAAGAATTAAATATTCCTTTCATTATTAATAGCCCTCTTTTTGAACCAACTGAACCTAGAGATGGAGTAAGTTTAACTGGTGGTGACGACAAAGACACATTAATAAACAGCGGAATTCTAATAAGTGCTTTTAAACTTTATAATGAATTTATTGATTATGCG
>CAZJYF010000509.1:0-3444 GCA_964549665.1 uncultured Saprospiraceae bacterium | reverse complement strand
AAGCGAAGAGATAATCAAAAAGCAGCCTACAAATTTAATTTGCTTGAACATCGGGCAATAGTTTTGATAAGAAAACGCAATTATAATAAAACCCGCACACTTAGTTCATTAAAGCGCCGGGTTTCAGACCATATCGTCCTGCCTCCTAATATTTTTTTGAATTAACGATACTGTGCCCAAAGTGCTGTTTTCATGACGGTAGCCGCAAAGTACTCCGACAATTTTGGCATAATTTTTACTCTTATTCAAAGTGATCTCATGCAAAAGTCCCTCTCTAAATCCCCTCCTAATATTTTCCCCAATGAAATGGGTTTTATCATAAAAATATCACTTCAACTGCATAGGCTATGAAAAATAATTCATTCTGGCTAATCAATCTTATTTGGCTTGCTTTCATTCCGGATGTGAATGCCGGATGCATTTATGAAGATTTTTTGCGAGGAGAAAATCTTCAAATAGGCAATATGCTCACCTGGAGTACCTCCTCCGAAATGCACAACGTATTATTCTTCGTGGAAAGATCGAAAGACGGAGTGGAATTCACCGAGATCGGTTCGGTAAAAGGGGCTGGCAATTCGGAGGAAATCAAAGATTATTTTTTTCTGGACCCCATGCCCGGAAATGTAAAATCCTATTACCGGCTGAAGCAGGTCGACTCAGACGGCACCTTCAGCTATTCGGAAAAAGCCATCGTCAAACCCACTTTTAAAAACAATTTTTTAGTAGCTGACATGACTTCCATTGCGACAAAAGACTTTTTTGAAGTGACGATTGATGCGATGATTGACGGGGAGATGAATTATAAATTAAATTCATGGAGTGGCGATGTGGTTCTGGAAGACAGGGCGATAATCACGCAGGGGTTTAATGAACTGAGCATAGATTTGACTGACCAAAAAGAAGGGATTTATAAATTGTCGCTGAACATGGAAGGAGAAGAAGAAACGCTGACGCTCAAAAAAATTATGGACGAAATCAAAGGCAAACCGAATGTAGCTTCCAAGAATTCCAAGCCTGAACCAGGACGGAACTAGTTTAGTTGGCAGTAGGAAGAGGGCAATTTGCAGTTTAGTAAACTTCATTTTAATAAAAGGTCTTTCAGGAACAAACTGAAGGACCCTTTTTTATAAACCACCTGCAAGTACACAGGTTTTTTTTACGACTTGAGCCGTTCCCTCCGGTGCGAATATCTCTATCCAAATGATGTAAATCCCTATCCTTGCCTTGCGGCCTTCGTCCGTATCACCATCCCATTTGAAAGCACCCACCGTCGCCAACAACTCATTGTTTGCCAATTCTTTAATGAAGCGCCCTGCGACGTCAAAGACCTGCACTTTGGCGGTGTAGCCGGGTTGGCTAAATTTATAATTGATGAGCAAGAAGTCTTTAAATCCATCGCCGTCGGGGGAAAAGACAGGTTCCGGAATAGCGATCATTTCTTCCGCAAGCTGCTGATTAGCAATAAATTGGGAGTTTTGGAAAGTAGGAGTGGCGAATCCGGCTGCTTCGGCTGCTGAGTGCCAATTGTTTCGGTCTTGCGTGCCTGCATCCGGGTTTATCCGTTCCAAAGATACGCCATCCACGACATCCAAAAAAGCATTGTGAAAGTCCTCCGAATAATCAAAGGCATCGATGATGATGGCTTCCCATCCGTCGCTGACAAGAAGACTCACATTTCCGGCCTCGTCATTGAATAGTGGCAAGTCGTTTCGAATCAGCGCTTTTTCATTTTCGACCCTGTAACGGGATTTAATGTCGCCGGGGTTTTCAGTGAAAACGGCATATCTGCCGGGAAATAAAAGCATATCGTGTTCAATGGAAGCGATCGCGGTGTCGATGCCTTCCCGGACATTTCCGATTATCAAATCGCCCAGATTGAAAATTTTGGATGAACGATTGTATATTTCTACAAAATCCGACCCTCCCGTTTCTGGATTGAACAAAATTTCATTGATGACAATATCTTGAAAATCAATATCTTGCGACAGTCCAAATTCAAGTGAATTCAAAAGTCCGACTGGGTTACCGATGCAATCAGTCAGACCACTTGAAAGGGTGATTTTGTAGATGATACCCATCTCAAGTGGAGTATTCAATTGGAGGTTTACCACCTCATTAGCAGGCGAAACAAGGGTAGCCGAAACAACGGAAATATTGTTCGAGATGTCGAAATTGGTGATATCGACGGCATTATTTTCGTCCAAAGCCTTGCTGAAAAAAAGTTGGACTTTGAGGGGATGGTTCCGGTCTGCAAAAACGCGAAGCAAATCGGGCGGTTTTTCATCCGGCTTCGCATTGAGGACCGAATTGGGTTGTCCGGGGGTGCCGCCAATCAAATTTTCGGAAGCCAGCCAATTGGATTCACCCACACATGGGCTTAGTGGATTAATCATTTCCAAAGTCCAGCCACCTTTTTCTTTGTCGTTGTCTTTATACCAATTAATCGAATAATTGACTCGGTGGACAGGGAAACCAAAGGGGTCGGTGAGCGTCAATTCATCGCCGGAATTCACCAAAGCAGGGAAGCCGTTCAGTCCTACTACCTCGCCAAAATTGGCGAAGGAATCAATATCCACCAAATCGCAGACAATCAGGTAACTGTCCGGGAGGAACACGTAATTAGGGAAAAGGACGGGTGTGTTACCGCTTGAAAAACCAAAATCTTCCAAATTGAAAATTTTATTGCTGCGGTTGTACAATTCGATAAATTCCACATCGGGCAGGGCGACTGGTGGGTTTGGGTCGGCCATGATTTCATTTATGAGTATGTCAAACTTGGCTGCCTCCTCCACCTCAAGGTAGGTAAAGGATGTTGTTTGGGGGTCGCTGACATTTCCAGAAAGGTCGGCAATGTTTTGGGTAGTCAGCGTATAATGGACGGCATTCGTCAATGGGGTAGTTAAAAAAAGATGCACGAGCATTCTGTAAGTTGCATCCAATTCTGCGGAGGTTGGCTGGCCGATGCCATTGTCGAGCGCGTAATTGGCCGTGGCCACAGCGGTAAATTCGGCGAGCGATTCGGAAAACAAAACATCCACTTCCACGGAAGAAAGCGGGTTAGCCGCCAACAGTTCAGGGGCTATGGTATCTGGCAAAAGAGGAGCTATTTTCACATCATCGAAAAAAAACTTGTCCTTCCTCGTCGATGTATATGTGCAATAAAAGCCGAAGAACAAGTTGCTTCCACCAAAATACGTCGCTTCCAAAATGGTAAATTCTGGTTGAAAATTGTAGCCATTGGAATAGTCGGCAAAAAGTTTCCATTTTCCAGAGGCATCTCTTGTCATTTTGATTCTGGCAATCGCCGGTGCCAAACCCACAGCACCTACTGAGGCGGAGGCGAGCAATAAGGCGGTTCCTGCATCCTGTCGGAAAAAATGGAGGGCATCCTGACTGCCACTTTCACCAATTTCGAGGTAATATCCGTTCGCATCCAGCAAATTC
>CAZJYF010000508.1:0-3451 GCA_964549665.1 uncultured Saprospiraceae bacterium | reverse complement strand
AGCAAAGGAACGACGCGCAGTATGCGTGCTAACCAGTTCCCATTTTTCAAATCTTTTTATCACCCGGATACCACCTTTTGTGATACCCTTCTGCACGTATTCGGTAAGCCCTGCCAGTAGGCATATCTCTTTTATGTAATCGTTCATTTTTTGGTTGGATATGTTTTGAGGCAAACGCCCATCGTATTTGTCCAGGATAGACCGGACGGTTGAGTGAATGGGAATGACTACTTTCCCACCTGTCTTGTATTGCTCCATATGGAAAAAGTCACCTTTGATATTTTCCGGTTTTATGTGGGTGAAGTCAGAGAACCTTAAACCAGTCCAGCAAGCAATAATAAATAAATCGCGCACACGGATTAATCTTCCATTCCCGGAAAGGTCGTATTGATAAATTTTATTGAGTTCGCTTTCGGTGAGATAGACGTGTTCGCTTTCTTCTTTTACCACTTTGAAAAATCGATTCTTGTAAGTTTGGTTTTTGTTTACCCCTAAATGAGTGGCAGCGTTTAAAAAGGTTTTCAATACTTGGATGTGTTTCCCAATGGTATTGACTGAATATTTGCGTTCCTGCATGAAGTTCACGAAGTCCTGGTAAAAATCGTGATCAATAGAATTGAAATCCAGATGCCGGCAAAAGGATTTATCAAATTCCTTTAACAGGTTTAAAGTTGACCGATACTTTTGAATGGTTCTTGCGTGAACTAATTTCCCGGTATCGGGATTTGTCCTTGAACTGGAATTATGGATGTATTTTTCAAAGAAATCGAATAGGGTCGTTCCAATTCCTATTTTGTGTCCGGTAAACACATCGAGGTGTCGCTTGACAATATTTTTTGTAATCGTCTTTTTCTCTTTAACCAAATCGGCTGTATAATTCAGAACCTCGGTTTCCAATTCGTTGAGGTGATTATTGATTTTATCGCGGTCTAATACCTGGGTGACATTCCGAATCCGGCATGTTTCAAAATTCCAATATTTAGGCAGAACTTTGGAGCCGGTCGAATAGGCAAGTTTTTCATTGCGATGCCTGAAGATGAGAAAAATGGATTCCGGCTTAGTCGAAGATTTTTTGCGAAGGTTGAATTTCACCGTTGCCATACACTTTGATTTTATTAAACACTACCGTCAAAGGTATAGCACTTTTCTCACAAATAAAATAGTTGCCGTCGTTTTTGTGCCGCTTTTTTTTTTCTTTATTTTAATCTACTTTTATCTAATTTTATTTTATACTACTCGTAATCCCGTGTCATACAATAAAGTACATTACTATTTTGCTATATTTTCAGGCATTGGCAAAATGTGCTAAAAAGGCTAAAAGTAGCGCCCTATGGGCTACTAAAAATTTAATGGTATTTAAAGCAAAATTATTTACATGTCCTTGCAAGAAAGTTTCCTGCAAGGACTTTTTTTATTTAATCGATTTTTACAGAGAAAAATATTGAAAGGTACCTTTGGAAAATTTACCCACGTCTGCGCCTGAAACTTATTTTACATTGGATAAGCAATAAAATAGTAGTCCAAACCTTCTTCAAAGTGCTGAACGAATTTTTCTTTACTCAATGGGGCTTCGTCATTTAACCATTTTTTCATGGTGGAAAGCAGCATGTTACAATCCGAATGCAACAAATCGTAAACCTGCCGGGGCGTCGTTCCGTAACAATCCGCTGCCCCCAACCCGTGTTCAAAGACAATTACCGGACGGCTTGACCTAATGGTCTTGACAGCCCCTTGCAGGACTTCTAATTCGGCGCCTTCCACGTCTATTTTAATGAAATTAATTTTAACTTTTTCTGGTAAAATAGTATCGAGGCGTTCTGTTTTCACGCGGATGGTGGTCTCCTGTTCACCTGCTTTATCGTATTTCCGCTTCTTAAACCCGCTGTAGGAAGGGTTGGTAAGTACGTAATTGAATGCAGTGGTTCCTTTCCGGTTGCTCAATCCAATATCAAAAATTTGGCAGTTCGGAGGATATTTTCTCTTCAAGCTCTCAAACAAATCCGGCAGTGGTTCGAAGCAAAAATGCGTCCCCAGGGGTGCAAATTTCAGCAAAATGTCCAGCACCTCTCCCTTGTGGCATCCAACATCCACGCAATTGGAATGCGAGCCGCAAACGCGCTCGATTACCTGCCGTGTCTGCCGATCGTATTGCTGGTTTTTGGTAATAGCAACCGGTATTTTTTTCAACAACCGTTTTATCGTCTGTTTCATTAAAAGTGGGTTCAAGGTTTCAGATATCGAGCATTTCCAATATGGCATTTCCCAAGTATGAGAAACGCTTTACAGGAATACATCGAATCTCAAATTTTGAATAAACCTCCATAGCGGTTAAAGTTAATTCTTCTTCTCTTATTTTTCTACATTTGCGGTTTAAATAGCAGATATTCAAGAATCGTCATTCGCCATTTCCTTCACAAAAGTATCAACGCCATTCCATGAAACTTATTGACGGTAAATTACTCGCTCAAACCATTAAAAAGGAACTTGCCTCGGAAGTAACATCCATTGGCACCGCCGGAGGCAAAACCCCGCATTTGGCCGCCGTTTTGGTAGGAGGCGATGCTGCAAGTCAGGTTTATGTTCGCAATAAAGTTCGCTCGTGCGAAGAGGTGGGTTTTAAATCTACTCTAATCAAAAAGGAAGCGGATATTTCCGAGTCAGCTTTGCTGCAAATCGTGGATGATTTGAATGGGGATGATGACATAGACGGTTTCATCGTTCAACTTCCGCTACCCCCACACATAAACGAAGAAAAAATAACCCTCGCCATTGACCCCAAAAAGGATGTGGATGGCTTTCACCCCATCAACCTCGGTCGAATGGCGCAGGGGCTTCCCTGCTATTTGCCGGCGACCCCCTTTGGCATTATGACCATGCTGGAACGCTACCAAATTGAAACCAACGGCAAACACGCAGTAGTCATTGGACGAAGCAATATTGTCGGAACACCGATGAGCATTTTGCTTTCCCGAAAGGCAAAAATTGGCAACTGCACCGTCACCCTCACCCATAGCCGAACAAAGGATTTAGCTGCCGAAGCCCGCAGGGCCGACATCCTGATTGTCGCCATCGGCAGGCCTGAATTTGTGCGGGCAGATATGGTGAAGGAGGGGGCGGTCGTCGTCGATGTGGGCATGAACCGGGTGGATGACCCGACAGCCAAACGAGGATATCGACTCACCGGCGACGTGAAATTCGATGAGGTGGCTCCAAAGTGTAGTTTCATCACTCCCGTCCCCGGAGGGGTGGGCCCGATGACCGTCACTTCGCTTTTGCTAAACACCCTTAAAGCTAGTAAAGGAGAGATATATTGAGGTGTTTAGAAAATATTGCCGCGATTTCATCCTCCCGGAGGCAGCATTGGTCGGAATTTTCTTTTGATAAAAAGGATTTTCAAATTGAAATTAATTATTTTGTGCTTTTCAGAAATGGCTCAGTGAGATTTAGCCAT
>CAZJYF010000507.1:0-3463 GCA_964549665.1 uncultured Saprospiraceae bacterium | reverse complement strand
CCTCTTCCGCCGGTTCAAAAAAATCGGTTACGTCAATTTCAAAAGGAGTTGCCTTAGCGGCAATGCCACGATAACCTGCAAGTTTCGCTTCGTTCAACAATGGGGCCATGTAGGCGCAATTCAAATAAGAAACCTCTTGTGGAAGGCTGAATTTATCTTTTTGGCAAGTCAACATTATGTCGCGGTTTTTAATGATTTGCCGCAAGTTACCATTATGTGCGAAAATAATAAATCAGGGAAAGTTGAAAGGATCGATTGTAGGCACTCAAACCGGGCAATTTCAGATAATTCACCAATCCCAGATGGTAACGGAAATCGATGCCAAATTCTGGGATGGGGAAGTAGGCGATGCCAAAATTTGTAGAGACATCCACCTTCCGAATGGGGTAAATACCCTGCTCAATAATGGACCGGAAGGTGGTTGAAGAAGCGTTCGTGTCAGGTGATAAACTTTCTTGGGTAATGCTGGTTCCGCTATTGAAAATACCTCCCGAAGTCGAATTGGATGCCAGTATCAGCAAAGAAAAAGTGAAACCGCCTTGCAGCCGGATTTTGGCATTTGGGCGGTAGACCATCGAAAAAGGAAGTTGCAAATAATGCAGGTTGATCCTCGAGGAGAGCTTATCGAGTTTGGCCAAAATGGGGTCTGGAGTCGATTGCCCGAGGGTATCAAACGGAGGATTGTTCAGGTCGAAACCTGAGGATGTAAGAGCATCGAAAACGGCTGGCCCCGGCGCTTGCTTGCCATCCAAAATATTGCGGTTGATGAGGGCGTATTGGAGGCCCGTTTGAAAGGTCCATTTTGAATTTTTCAAATGGTAATCGAGCAGCAATCCGGCGTAAAATCCGCTTAAATCGCGAGCGGGATGCACAAGTCCCCCCAGGGTCACTGCAATGGCATCGGGACGCAATTTAGCGCTAAACGATTTTTTTGTTTTTATTGGAATATTCAATGCGATGGGTTTGCTTTTTGGCAGTTCTAAAACTTTGAGCGGCAACAGGTCTAAGCTATTGATTTTCAAATTAATATGCTTAAAATATTGCTCTGATTCGACCTCTGATGTTTTACGGCTTGCTGCCTTTTCCAGAGAGGAATTATGCTCCTCTGTGAGTGTCTTTTGGGGTTGAATTTCATTTTTTTGGGCTTTGTTTTGCCCTCGAAAAGAATGTCCGGATTCACGCCTTGAAAGCTCGTTTTTTTGAAATCCACTGCCTACTCCAACTACTTTTTCAGCATTGGGTTCCTTCTTTTTCGAACTCTTAGAAATTGGATTTCTATTTAAAATAGCTTCTTCTTTTTTAAAAAATTCCCCTTTTGACAAATCCTCCTTTTTAACCCTTTCATCTTTTTCAACAGGGAGTACCTCTTTGGCAGCCATCTCGGAAGCCTCCGAACCTGACTTCTTCTCCTTTTCTTCGGATGCTTTTCTTGGGAAGGGAGAGGAAGTTTCTAAAACGGCCTGCTTGCTTTTGGAAAAGGGCATCATCGTTTTAAGACCGAATCCAAATCCGACTCCTAGTCCAAGCAATAGCAAAAGCAAGGCGTATCGTTTCCAGCCGAGCCTCCTTTTGGGTTCGGCGGGCATCTCCTCGTCCAAGAGGCTTCGCATCTCCCGCCAGGCGCGGTCGGTGAATTCTTTGTCGATATTTTTGAAATTATCCTGCATGATTTTCTATCGCGTTTTGCTGCATGATCATTTTTTTTAACTTTTTCCGGGCTGTTGCCAAATGCCATTTCGAGGTGCCCTCGCTGATGTTTATTTTTTTGGCAATTTCCACATGCGTGAAACCCTCGATGGCATACAATAGAAATACCTCTTGCGTGGCAGGGGGCAGCTTGTCTACCAATTTCAGGATGTCTTCCACATACAGTTCATTCAATGTATTTTCAGGCAAGGGGGCATCCCAGTCTTCCAGAACGAGAAAGTGCAAATAGTTGGCTTGTTTGCGGAAGTGGTCGGAGAGGCTGTGCCACACCAGCTTGCGTATCCAACCCTCCAACGAACCTTTGAATGTGAACAGCTCGATTTTTTTGAAAACCCTCAAAAATCCGTCATTGACAATCGTTTTCGCTTCTTCCCGGTCATTCGTATAACGCCCGCACATTTGCATCATCGATGCAAAATAAAGTCGGTACAACCACTCCTGATGAGAGCGATTGTTTTGTTTGCAACCTTCGACAAGCTCTTGTTCGGTGTATTTTCGTTTTTTAAACATTTATTGAATAACCGTCCTACTCGTTCTTGGAAAAGACCGATTTGCGAAATTTTTCAAATTTAGTAAATCTTTAAAGCACTTTTATCTATGCCAAATAACCGTTCTATCTGCAAAAAAATTATCGAAATTTTGCCCCGAACACATTTCCGGATTAATAGGAACAAAGCCACCAATAGAACAAATGGTATCACAACTCATATCCAACAACGGTAAAGAGCCATCTAGTGCTATTCTGCCATCATCGAACAGAAAAGCCAAGCCTCCGTCCATTTTATAACGCACTATCCTAATGGCTTTAGGGTTTTTCTTAAATGCTTCAATTTTTTCCTGAATACAATGAGATGCAGCCCGAAGAAGATTATCCTTGTTACAGGCGTATTGGGTGAAAAATAATAAAAAAACCAGCGTTACTAGAATGTGGTACTTGGTTTCCATATTTTCAAATAATTGAGTTTTCAAAATAATGCTTTCAATCCGTAAGACAGATAATTTCTGTCAAAGCGTTGGGTATTAAAGAAAAAATCCTTTGACAACAGGTAGGGTCGTCAAAGGATTTTTTAAAAAACAAATTGATTACGCCCCACTTGGACGTTCTACTTCATTCGGTTCAATTTTTTCAATCCCATCGATTTAACAACTTTTTTAAGTTGATTCATTTCACAATCTCTGCAACTTCCTTTGAGAATAAACCGCTCGTTCAGGATTAAAGAAAGTTCAGAAGAGTTTCTGTTCTTTTTGTATTTTTCATACGATTTGAAGCCATCTAGTTTGGAGGTGCGTTCGTAGCCGTTTTCATCCTCTTGGTCAATCGAAAGGGTGGACCAGGCAGCCATGCTCATCATGCCCATTTTAAATCCGCCGGTATCGATGATGTCTATTTTAATGGTTTTTCCAGTGGATTCATCTTGATAAGTAGCGGATGCATTGGAAATTTTGAAGCCCATCGCGCCACTCGTTTGCCCCGATTTCTTCATTCGTTTCATGCCTGCCAGCTCTTCAGGGAGGAACTTCTGCAATTCCCGGTGATTGACCGGCTCAGCCTCTTGCCCGATATTGGCGTCCTTCAAGCCCTTCTGAACTTGTTCCATGGCTTCCGCCAAATTGGTCGTTTTTTCTTCATTCTTTTTATCATCCCCGCTAACGCAGGAAGAGAAAATCATTACTCCAAACAGCGTAATAAAAAGGAAGGTAATTTTTTTCATAAAAATTAGTTTTTCGGTTCTACTACCATTTAAGTGGAAATGCC
>CAZJYF010000506.1:0-3467 GCA_964549665.1 uncultured Saprospiraceae bacterium | reverse complement strand
TCCGATCTTAGACAGTTTGATTTTTTCCCTTTTCACCCGCACGTGCTTCCCCCACACATTGGCTTCTTTGACTTTTATAGCTGACCCCGTTTTGCGAATGTCGAGGCGCATGGTGGCATAGAATTTCAGCGCATTGCCGCCGGTGGTGGTCTCGGGGTTGCCGAACATGACTCCGATTTTTTCCCGCAACTGATTGATGAAAACGCAGGAACAACCCGTGCGTCCGATGGCACCCGTCAGCTTGCGCATTGCCTGCGACATCAGGCGCGCCTGAAGCCCCATTTTCGAATCTCCCATCTCGCCTTCAATTTCGCTGCGGGGAACTAAAGCCGCCACAGAGTCAATGACGATGATGTCGATAGCACCGGAACGGATTAAATTTTCGGTAATTTCAAGGGCTTGTTCCCCATTGTCGGGTTGGGAAATGAGCAAATTTTCGGTATCGACGCCAAGCGCTTCTGCGTAAGATCGGTCGAAGGCGTGTTCCGCGTCGATGAAGGCGGCAATGCCACCTTGTTTTTGGCATTCGGCAATGGCGTGGATGGCTAAAGTCGTTTTACCGGAAGATTCGGGTCCGTAAATTTCTATGACACGGCCACGGGGAATGCCATTTACACCCAAGGCAATGTCGAGGCTCAAGGATCCCGAGGGGATGGAGTCGATATCTACTACCGGTTTGTCGCCGAGGCGCATGACGGTACCTTTGCCGTAGGTTTTTTCCAGCCTGTCAATAGTGAGGCTGAGGGCTTTGAGTTTGGAGTCTTTGTCGTTTGCCATATGTTTTTGATTTTGTCTTCAATGAATTGTTTAAAAGCGGAGTAAAAGTAAACTAATTAGTTATAAAAACAAATTATGTAATGAAAAAATTGATATAATTGACGAATGATGATTGGAAATGATCGGAAGGTGGTGTATTTCTCATTTCTCTTATCGTTTAATAAAGATAGCTTTTTTTCCTCTATTGAACTCCAAAATTGGGAGAAACAAGTTAGTTTTAATTTCCAGAAATACCAAAACAAAAAGCCCTTAACGGATTAATAATTTCCGTTAAGGACTTTTCTGTTACGCTTTTGAATGTCTTAGGTGTAGGCTAACTCATTGGCTGAAAGCTTAAAAAAACAGCCTAAGATTAGCAATCTGCTAGAGCTGTCTGCTCACTGTAATCAATAATTTTTTGAACAACCGCCGAAGACGGACTGAATTTTACTTTTGGAAGATGCTGAAAAGCAGCAAGCATTTCTTCGTACTCGTAAAATAACTTGGTGTCTTTACACAGTGTTTCGCTGATGGAAATGGTTTCGGAAGCAGTTGTCTCTTTGTAAATGAATCGGATTAAATCATCTTTCGTAAAGTGTTGCGTCATACCGCGAATTTTGGTTTAAAAAATAGGATTTTCTGTTTTTAAAAAATCACCTATTTAACTTTCGCCTGATGAGATATATTGCCTGCCCGCAAAAAAAAATTAGGTAAAATCAAATAAATTTTTAATAGCGGACATTTCTTATTTCAAAACCAGGTCTTCGTCTTTCCGAAAAGCTTTGTATCGCCCCTTTCCAAATTTTGTCCCATTAAAATTCATCGTTTTGCGGAGATTGACCTGTTGTTCTTTCGGAAGTTGAATGAATTCTGCGCATTTTTTGGAACAGCAGCCATCGTATTGGGTAGCACAACTTTCGCATTGAATAAAGAGGATGTGGCAAGCGTCGTTCGCACAATTCACATGGGTATCGCAGGGCTTTCCGCATTGATGACAGCGGGCGATAATTTTTTCGCTGATGCGCTCGCCCATTCGCTCGTCGAAAACGAAATTTTTGCCGATGAATTTATTCGGCAAACCCTTTTTTTGGCATTGACGAGCATATTCGATAATGCCGCCTTCCACCATATAGACTTTTTTGAACCCCTTGTGCAAATAATAGGCACTCGCTTTTTCGCATCGAATCCCACCGGTACAATACATGATGATAGGCTTGTCTTTTTCGTTGGAAAGCATTTTTTCAACTTTGGGAAGTGCCTCCCGGAAGGTTTCGACATCGGGACAGATGGCATTTTCAAAATGACCGACTTCGCTTTCGTAATGGTTGCGCATGTCCACGACGATGGTTTCGGAGGATTCGGTGAGTTGGTTGAAGGCTTCGGCTGACAGGGCTTGTCCGCGTTTGGTGACGTCAAAGGAGGTGTCGTTCAAGCCATCAGCAACTATTTTTTTGCGGATTTTTATTTTTAAAAAGTAAAAAGATTTGCCGTCGTCATCGATGGCAACATTCAGTCGAATTCCTTTTAGGAAAGGAATGGAATAAATGTTTTCCCTGAACGCATCGAAGTTCGATTCCGGCACGGAAATTTGCCCGTTGATACCCTCCTGGGCGATGTAAATCCTCCCAAAAACGCCCAATTTGTTCCAGTCTTGGAAAAGCTGGTCCCGGAAGGATTTCGGGTTTTCAATGTTCGCGTATTGGTAAAAGGAGAGCGTTACCCGGGACTCTTCGCTATCCAACATCCGGTGCTTCAATTCTTCTTTGTTGATTTTGTTGTACAGTTTCATGTGAATAAGTTTGGCGTAAAAAAAGGAAGGGGAAAGTTGTTGGTTTGCCGTTTGCCATTTCCAAAAAGTTGACCGTCAATCCAGAAAACTTTCCTTTTCCAAATTTAACCATTCCAGGGTATTGTCACAAAAAATAGCTTCGATGGTTTCTGGTTCCAAATCCGATTTTTCAATAAAATCGCCGATGGTCAAATCTCCAAGCGGAAAAGGGTAATCCGAACCCAAGGTCACTCGTTTTGGTCCGGCGGTTTTCAAAACGTACTTCAGCATCTCTAAATCATGGGTGATGCAATCCACCCAGAACCTTCCCAGATAAGTGCGTGGGTTGACACCGTTGTCAATTGCCACAAGGTCGGGGCGGCAATTGAAGCCGTGTTCGACCCTGCCGATGGTTGGTAAAAAGGAGCCGCCGGCGTGGGCAAAATTACAACGAAGATTTGGAAGACGCTCGAAAATCCCACCAAAAATCATCGAGCAAATAGCCCGCGAGGTCTCTGCGGGCATACCGACCAACCAGGGAAGCCAGTATTTTTCCATGCTGTGAAAACCCATCATGTTCCAGGGGTGAATGAAAACCGCCATCCCCAACTCCTGACAGGCTTCAAAAATAGGGAAGAACCGCGGCTCGTTCAAATTCAGGTCATTGATGTTCGACCCGATTTGGATGCCAGGTAAACCCAGGTTTTTGCAATGCAGCAACTCCTCGATGGCCAAGTCGGTATCTTGCATCGGAATCGTTCCCAGCCCGATGTAATTTTTGGGAAAGGCGCGGATGGTGTGGGATAGGTCCTCGTTTAAAAAGCGGGACAACTCCAGGCAATCTTTCGGTTTTGCCCAATAAGAAAACAGGACGGGAATCGTACAAATCACCTGCACCTGCGTGGCGTGGGTGGCGTATTCTGCTATGCGCAACTTGGCATCC
>CAZJYF010000505.1:0-3471 GCA_964549665.1 uncultured Saprospiraceae bacterium | reverse complement strand
GTACCCACGACGCGCGGAGGAAGGAACCGGCATCTAACCGATAGTTCAGCCCAAAGCGCAAAACCGGCTTGGACTCCCGGAATTTTCCTTCCGGGAAAACGAGTGTATCGGTGAAAACGGTGTATTGAAATTCCGGGTTACTGATGATGTTTCGCTCCCAACGAAGCCCCGCGGATAAATTTAACCGCGAGCCGAATTTTTTGTCCACCTGAAGATAGCCGGCATAATTGGAAGAATGGAAAGTCGTATCGCCATAAAGTTCAGCCGTGGCGTAAGATTTCGTTGTAACCCAACCGGTGGTAAGAACGACTCGGGATTTTTCGAAGCGCTTTTGGAACTGATACTCTCCGTAAAAAAGGTCCGAACCATTCGATTGGCCGTTGTTGACCTTGTTGTCAATGTGGAAATACCGCCCCAAAAATTTGTGCCGGTTGTTTTTATTGTCAAAAAAGGTAATAACGGGGTCAAGCGTAAAACGGAACTTGTCAGGTGTTAAGGAAACGGAACCGTCCCGGGGCTGGAAGGCGCCTTCTTTGCCGTTCTTCCAGAGAAAAAAGCTGCCGCTGCTGCCTTTGTTGAAATTGCCATTCAATTCAATTGAAAAGCGGTCGGTGACGCGGTAGCGTGTGTCGAAATGTATCCTCCCGTATTTGCTGAAATTGAATTCGTTGTGGCTTGTAGATTTGAGGTAATAACCTCCTAAAACGAGGTCAAATTTTTTAAACTTTTGTTTGTGCAAAAGGCTTCCGCCGTAGGCGTAGGGCTGATGATCCCACCAAACCTTGGATTTATCTTTTGGGTCGCTGGTCACGCGGACGAAAGAAGAGACCTTCGTTTCGGGTTTTGATTTGGCGTAGCCCGTGCGCACATTGATAATTCCGTTCATGGCGGAAGAACCATACAAAGCAGAGGAAGCTCCTTTGACAATCTCAATTTGCTCGATGTTTTCAACCGGCATATCGTTCCAATTAGTAAATCCGGCATCCGCTTGCAAAGCCGGCACGTCATTCAACAATAATAATACCCGGCTGCCCGCACCATAAGTGAAACCCGACCCTCCGCGGATGTTCGCTTGTCCGCCAATAATGTTTACGCCTGGGACCTTCTCCAACACCTTATCGATGGAGGTCGAATTGGTGCTTTCTATCAATTCAGGGTGCACCACTTCGAGCGAAACAGTCAATTCGCCGAGGGCTTTTTCGTATTTGCCACTCGTCACCGTCGCCGTTTCCAAAACGTTAGCCTCTTCTTTCAAAGCTACATTTTTTATCAAGGTTTCTCCGGCTTTCAACTGGAGGTTTTCCCGGATGGTTTCGTAGCCCACGTAGCTGAATTGACCTTCATACTCGCCTGCAGGTATGGTCAGGGAGTAATTGCCGCTAAAGTCCGTGGTGGTTCCGAATGTTCCTACAAGAATGGTAGCTGCAATCAAGGGTTCACCGGTTGATTTATCGGTAAATGTTCCCTTTAAAATAGCGTTTTGCGCGCTTAGCCTGGAAACGGATATCAGGACAAGCAATGGAATGAAAAATTTGTTCATATCTGGTTGTTTTGTGGTACGCTTCACCTGGGTTGAGCAAATAAACTGGGACTAGCGCGAATTTAATGGGAATTCCGTAAAGAATTAAATGACAGAATGATTCTCGCATTAAATCATTGTTGCATTCAAGCATAATCTTCCTTTTCGCAATAACACAAAAATATTAGTAGATCCAATTAATAAATGCGGATGGCGAATCGGGTAAATTCTCAAACAAATTCGACGGGGCTAAATAAAGATGAAATTATGGGACTTTCTTTAAGGACTTGGGTGAACTGAACGTGACATTTCTTTGTGGAGTTATTTCACGCAAGGTTAAAATTAGAACAAAGTTTTGATAAAAATAGAACCTTTTCAGAAATTTTTCAGTTTGGTTTTTTGAAAATAAATTTTTGTAAAAAGTTTTTATTTTTTTTATTTCAAATCCCTCAATTTCAATTAATAAAAAATTGGTTCTACTGCTCCCTAAGTGGAAATGCCGGAAGGAGCTTCGATTTAGGGTGGCAATATAACTGTTCAAAAATAAGGTTTTCCACAGAATCCTTTCTCCAAAAGCATTGATAATCAACACAAAACAAATAACGGTCAGGTTTAATGAAATAAAATTACATCGATGGAATAATCAGGGTAACAAATATTAATCGAGGATTTTTTCTCATGTATCAAAAAAGTCCTATCTTGTCTCCCGGAATGCACATTGAGAAGACCTAACAGCTTCGCTTATGTTTGGAATTTCAATTATAACTCATTGATAATCCTTAACTTGGCTAAGGCGTTAGGTCTTTTTCGTTTTGTGCAAAAGGCATTCCATACGGAATGACCCAAAAGATGACCATTCCCCACTACATAACCCATCCAAAATCATTAAATTATGAAGCAGTTTTTATTTTGTCTTTCTTTTGTATTCGCTACCGCACTCGTCGTGGGTCAAACGATTTGTGAACCCGACCCCATCTTTGCCGACTCTGCCGCCGGTATTTATCCTCCCCCATTCCATCCCGTCATCAGTCCCCACGGTGGAATTGACCAAAAAGCATGTCGGAATCAAGCATTTGAATTTGTCTTCAATATGGTGGTTTCCGATTCGATTACTTTACCACCTCCTCTCAGCATACCTGTAAAATTGGATTCTTTTGCCATCGCCACTACCGGGGCTATTTTGGGACTTCCGACTGGCTTTGAATACACTTGCAATCCGCCATCTTGTGTCATCCCTGGAAATACTACCGGATGCCTTCGAATTTTTGGAACAACGGCTGATACTGCGGGTTTGTACAACATAAATATCGTAGTTAAAATATTCACCATCTTCACACCCACGGGCTTGGAAGTGACCGTGCCCGATGACCCCAATCAAGGCTTTTTCCCCGGAATTTATACGCTCGAAGTCCTGGAGGAAGGCGACCCGGATTGCACAGTCGTTGCCGCCGAAGAGGCTTTTTCTTCGAAAGTGAGCATGCAAAATATTCCCAACCCTTTCAGCGATGTTACCCAAGTAGAAATTTTTTCGGGTATTTCAGGGCCCTTTGATTTTCGGGTCATGGATTTGACGGGGAAAATACTCCATTCAGAAACGATCCAATTGAACGAAGGGGTCAATAATGTGGAATTCGACGGTACCACGCTTGCAAACGGCATTTACATTTATTCGATAGGCGATGCCTCGGGCTTGGTTTCCAGAAAAATGATTGTCAACCGGTAAGTCATCGGTTCAATTGTTTTCCCATATTTGGTTCGACATCCAAATTGACTTAACTTTTCGGCCCCGACGAGAAATTCAAATAAAAAGGCTTCTTCGCAAAACAAAAATCTGGTGCATCAATTCGCGAAATTTCACTTAATTTTGTGAATTGATTCGCTTATTCTCAAAAACCAATGAACCCTCGGCGCTACTTTCCCACAAATTCAAACACCACAAATTGGTAGTCATA
>CAZJYF010000504.1:0-3480 GCA_964549665.1 uncultured Saprospiraceae bacterium | reverse complement strand
AAAAGCAAGGGATTTGAGGTCGTTGCCTTCGATGTCAATTCCCAAAACGTGGAATCAGCCGCTAAGGAAGGGATAGTCCCCGCAAAATCTTTGGAAAAATTGTGTGAAAAACTGGTTGGGCGCAAAGTGTTTTGGGTAATGGTTCCTTCCGGAGAAGCAACGGAAGAAGTTCTTCAAAAGTTGTTTTTGATTTTAGCCAAAGGAGACATCGTCATCGATGGCGGCAACTCCAACTTCAAAGATTCCATTCGCAGGTACCATTTTCTAAAATCGAAGGGCATCCATTTTCTCGATTGCGGCACCAGCGGTGGCATCAGCGGGGCGCGAAATGGCGCCTGCACCATGGTTGGCGGAGACAAAGAAATTTTTGAAATTTGCGAACCCTTGTTCCGCTCCATCAGCGTGGAGAATGGCTACTACTATGTAGGCGAAGCGGGTAGCGGCCATTTCACCAAAATGGTTCACAATGGCGTCGAATACGGGATGATGCAAGCGATGGCAGAGGGATTCGAATTGCTCAATAAAAGCAGCTTCGAGATTGATTTTCAAGGAGTTGCAAAGGTTTGGAACCACGGTTCCGTCATCCGGGGTTGGTTGATGGAGTTAATGGAAAACGCCTTCTCAAAGGACCCCGGACTTTCGGCAATTAAAGGCGTGATGCACTCCTCCGGCGAAGGAAAATGGACGGTCGAAACGGCACTCGAAATGGGCGTCCCCACCCCGGTGATAGCATTGTCCATGATGATGCGTTATCGTTCGCAGGAAAGCGATACTTTTGCCGGAAAAGTAGTCGCTGCCCTCCGAAACGAATTTGGTGGGCATGCCGTCGAAAAAGTATAAACCTAACCAAAAAAGATGAAAAAAATCCTCGTGGCAAATCGCGCTGAAATAGCCCTCCGGGTGATGCGCACTGCCCGCAAAATGGGTATCTCCACTGTCGCCGTTTTTTCAGAAGCCGACCGAAATGCGCCTCACGTTCGATTCGCCGACGAAGCGGTTTGTCTCGGCCCACCGCCGTCCAACCAGTCCTACCTTTTGGGCGATAAAATAATACGGGCAGCCAAAGAAACGGGGGCTGATGCCATTCATCCGGGCTATGGTTTTTTGAGTGAAAATGCCGTTTTTGCGGAAGCAGTGGAGGAAGCAGGGCTTATTTTTATCGGGCCCAAACCGCATTCCATTAAAATCATGGGGAACAAGTTGGCAGCGAAAAAAGCAGTGAAAAAATTTGGCATCCCGATGGTGCCGGGGACGGATGAACCAATAGCCGATTTGGTGAAAGTCAAAGCCATTGCCAAAGAAATCGGCTTCCCCATTTTGATAAAAGCGGCTGCCGGGGGCGGTGGAAAAGGGATGCGAATTGTCGAAAAGGAAGCTGCCTTGAACGAACAAATGGAACGGGCCACCAGCGAAGCCATCTCCGCTTTCGGCGATGGTTCGGTTTTTATCGAAAAATACATTTCCTCCCCAAAACACATTGAAATCCAGGTACTTGCAGATTCTCACGGAACAATATTGCACCTCTTTGAAAGGGAATGCAGCGTACACCGCCGCCATCAGAAAGTCATCGAAGAAGCCCCATCGCCCGTTCTCACGCCCGAAATCAGATCGGCGATGGGAGCGGATGCGATTAAAGTTGCCGAAGCCTGCGATTACGAAGGGGCTGGCACGGTGGAGTTTTTGGTGGATGAGAAATTGAACTACTATTTCCTCGAAATGAACACCCGCCTGCAGGTAGAACATCCCGTCACCGAAATGATTACCGGAATCGATTTGGTCGAACAGCAAATAACCATCGCAAAAGGAGAATGCCTTTCATTCCGCCAAAAGGACTTGACCATCAACGGACACGCTGTGGAACTCCGTGTTTATGCGGAAGACCCCTTTGGTGATTTTCTACCAAGTGTAGGGAATTTAAAAAGGTACCGCCCGCCTTCCGGCAAAGGCATTCGATTAGACGATGGCTACGAAGAAAACATGGACATCCCTATCTTTTACGACCCGATGATTTCCAAATTGATCGCGCACGGCCATTCAAGGGAAGCAGCTCTCCAAAAAATGCTTCGGGCAATTCAGGATTACGAAGTTGAAGGAGTAGCCACCACCCTTCCTTTCGGCAAATTTGTCTTCGAACATCCTGCTTTCCTTTCTGGAAAATTCGACACCCATTTTGTGCAAAAATACTTTACCAAAGAGGCAATCGAATTTGGACAAAAAGAAGAAAGCGCCGTCGCGGCTGCTCTCGCATTAAAATTATTTTTGGAAGAAAAAAGACGATTGAAAGTGCCTGAAGTCGGAGGGTCGGATTGGCAAACCCGAATTGAGTAGTCATTGATCATGGTAACAACCATTGAACCTCGACCCTTCATGGCGGATGGTTTTATTAGGGCATCAGAGTGCTGAAGGAAACAATGCGAACCGGTCTGCCCCACATGAAAACGGAAGCCTCTTCTTCCATCTCTTTGACCACAACAGTAACGCGTTTCCCTTCGTGTTTCAATTGTTCCGGCATGTTCACCGGTCGCCAATCTTTTCCGTCCTCGCCAACAATTCCCCAAAATCCGGGGCCAATTTTTTGGTAGCTTACTTTACCGGATATTTTTTTTTGAGCCATTTTAATATGATTTTTGAACGTTAACACGTTGGTCGCTTTTATACTTTCGCTTCTTTTTCCTAATATTAGAAACCACTTTAGAAAAACAATCAATTCGACATCCTGAACTGCGAACCTTGAACACTTTTACAATTCTCCTCGCTCATTCAACAACTTCTCAATCGTCGTATTTAAGTTCTTGATTAAGAGCGATTGGTTGTTGATGGTTTGCTGCAATTCTTTGACTTCCGAACGCAACAAATCCTGAATATTGTGGGGTGAAGGCAAAAAGGGACTTAGCTTCGCCCGAACATACCAAATTTCGCGGACATCGCCAATATTTACTGGATAGGGTTCGTAAAAATTATTGTCTGAATTCAATTCCAACAGGCGTTCTTCTTTTATTTTGTTGAAAATCCGCTTCACCACCACGTCCCCCCTCGTCACCACCACATAAACGTAATTGTCCTTCAAAGACGTTTCCCAAAGCGTGGGTTCGAGGTAGCTGCAAATGACTTTATCCCCTTCAAAAAGAGTCGGTTCCATGCTGTCGCCTGCCACATCGAAAGAGCGGTGTGTTCCGACTTTGTATTTGTAATCTGGAAGGGTAAAAGTGGGCAAATCCTGAATAAAGGTAAGGTTGGTCATTTCTCCTGCATAGCCGGCTTGCGCTGGAACGGGTACATGTACGATGCGCTCGTCGTCCTGCGCATTGGTGACGATGGTCAGGACGCGAAAACTTTTGTGGTCTTCCTCGCTCATAAACATCGGACCCTCCCCGGTATAGACATAAACAGGGTTGAGTTTGTAGGTTTCGACTGCTTTTCGCAACAACTCAATAGTGACATCCCGCCGGCCTTTCAGGATTTCGCTTAAACTTTGGGGCA
>CAZJYF010000503.1:0-3501 GCA_964549665.1 uncultured Saprospiraceae bacterium | reverse complement strand
TTTTTTTGCATCATCTACCGCTTTGGCAATAGATTCGGCGACATCGCGGGCTTTGCCCAACCCATGTCCTACCGTTCCATTCCCGTCACCAACGACGACAACGGCAGCAAAACTAAAAGTCCTTCCGCCTTTGGTCACTTTCGCCACCCGGTTGAGGTTGACCAGCTTTTCTTTTAATTCAGTCTCGGCTGGTTTTATTCTTTCTCTTTGAATATTTTTTGCCATTTGAGTAGATAATTGATAATGGATTGATAATCAATCCTTCATAAAGAATGGAATTTGATTTATCGTTGTTTTAAAACGCCAGCCCTGCTTCCCGGACGCCATCTGCCAAGGCTTTCACTCTGCCGTGATACAAATACCCACTCCGGTCGAAAACCAGAGAAGTGATTTTTGCAGCTTTCGCCTTTTCGGCGAGCATTTTGCCCACCTGACGCGCTTGCTCTGTCTTGGTCAAACTTTTGTCAACGCCTGCTTCCTGAGAAGAGGTAGCCAAAAGCGTGTGTCCTTTGACGTCATCAATCAGTTGAACGTAGATGGCTTTGTTGCTGCGATACACACTCAAACGAGGACGTTCGGCAGTACCGTTAACTTTCTTCCGAATCCGGAAATGAATTCTTCTCCTGCGGCCTTCTTTACTAAATTTCATTTTCTGTCTATTTTTCGGACTTTAGTGAAAAGCGATATTGGCCAAACCCAAAGTCTATTGAAAAAATTAACCTGCTGTTTTACCCTGTTTTCTTCTAACCTCTTCTCCTTTGAAACGAATCCCTTTCCCTTTATAGGGCTCCGGTTTTCTAAAGGCCCGAATCTTTGCTGCCACTTGACCTATCAACTGCTTGTCGGTGCTTTCCAGACGAACGATTGGGTTCTTCCCCTTTTCCATCACGGCTTCGACTTTCACTTCGTCAGGCACATAGAATAAAATGGGATGCGAATAGCCCAATGTCAGCTCCAACAATTGACCAGTATTATTAGCCCGGTATCCGACCCCGACCAATTCCAATTCTTTAATGTAGCCATTAGAAACCCCTTCCACCATATTTGCAATCAAGGAACGATATAAGCCGTGCATTGCCCGGTGGCGTTTTTGGTCAGTTGGCCGATTGACCAAAAGCTGACCATCTTCTATTTCCACCGAAAGGTCAGGGTCCACTTGCTGAAAAAGTTCTCCTTTTGGACCTTTAACAGTTACCATGTTCCCTTTGCTGACATTGATTTCAACGCCCTGAGGAATTGATACCGGTAATTTTCCTATCCTAGACATCGTGTTCTATTTTATTCCCAAAAAATTATTGGGATGAGAATTTCAATTAATTGTTACTATGACCGTGACCAAAAACCTTTAACCATTAATACACATAGCAAAGAACTTCGCCACCTATGTGCTTGGTCCTAGCCTGCTTATCCGTCATCAGACCGTAGGAAGTGGAAACAATCGCAATTCCCAAGCCATTGATAATCCGGGGCAAACCCTCCGCTTTGCTGTATTGCCGCAAGCCCGGTTTACTCACTCTTTGCAAATCCCGAATAACCGGGTTTTTGGAAACCGGATCGTATTTCAAAGCTATTCGAATGATGCCCTGCTTGCCGGCATCATCCTCGAATTTATATTTAAGAATATACCCTTGATCATACAGTATCTCCGTAATTGCCTTTTTCATTTTTGAAGAAGGAATTTCCACGATTCTATGCCTTGCTAGTTGGGCATTGCGAATCCGTGTGAGGTAATCTGCTATTGGATCTGTTACTGCCATTTTTATTATTATTTGCTGTTGTCTGATGGCTATCTGCTTTTGGCAATCTATTTTATTGTCAAAAGCAAAGATTCATCTGCAAACTGTTACCAACTCGCTTTTGTTATTCCGGGAATCAATCCGTTCAAAGCCATTTGACGAAACTTTACCCGGCAAAGCCCAAACTTGCGCATATAGCCTTTCGGCCGGCCAGTCAATTGGCACCGGTTGTGCAATCGTACGGGAGAAGCATTTCGAGGCAACTTGTCCAAAGCTTCATAATCGCCTTCTTGCTTTAGCTTTTTGCGCAATTCCGAATACTTCGCAGCCATCTTCCTCCGCTTGTTCTCTCTTGCTATGATTGATTTTCTTGCCATTATTATTGGTTTGTTTACCTGCCAGATTTCTGGCTTATCATTATTGACAAAAAATTTATGGGATTTTTTATTTTAAATTAATAAAACCCCGAAAATTCTTTTGTCTTTTACCTAGAGTCTGTCTCAATCAATTAATTTCTTTGATTTTTAAACGGCATACCCAACATTTTCAACAAGGCTAAAGCCTCTACGTCGGTTTTGGCTGTAGTCACAAAGGTTATATCCATGCCGGTAATTTTACTCACTTTATCGAGGTCAATTTCCGGAAAAATGATTTGCTCCGTTATTCCCATCGAGTAGTTTCCTCGACCATCAAAGCTTTTATCATTGATTCCGCGAAAGTCGCGCACCCGTGGAAGGGAAACCGTTATCAATCGATCGATAAATTCCCACATCTGGTCATAGCGCAAAGTCACGCGGGTTCCAATAGTCATACCCTCTCTGAGTTTGAAATTGGAAACAGAGCGTTTGGCAGTCGTAGGAACCGCTTTCTGACCTGCAATAAGGCTCATTTCCGCCAGGGCCGAATCGACAAGTTTTTTATCCTGGGTGGCAGCACCAACGCCCTGATTGAGGCAAACCTTGACCAGCTTGGGCACTTGCATTATTGATTTATACTGAAATTGCTCCATCAATGCTGGAACAATTTCCTTTCTGTATCTTTCTTTTAATCTTGGCTGATAGCTCATCACTTCAATCGTTGTTAAGATGGGTTATAAATTTCTGCACCCACTGATTTAATTAATAATCTCGTTGGATTTCTTAGCGTAACGGACCAATTTCCCGTTAACTCGTTTTCTTCCAATCCGCGTTGGATTCCCCGTTTTAGGGTCCAACAACATCAAATTGGAAAGATGAATAGGTGCTGGAATGTCATTGATTCCCCCCGGGTTATTCCCCGATGGTTTTGAATGCTTTTTAACCATGTTGATATTGTCAACAATGGCTCTGTTTTCTTTTGGAAACATTTCCAAAACCTCCCCCTCTTGTCCGTTGTACGAACCTGCGATTACCATTACTTTATCCCCTTTCTTGATATGAAACTTCGGTGCAAACCGGGTTTTTTTTATTTTCTTTGCCATTCTTTTTTTTCGTTTGGTGTCATTGGCTTTCAGTCTTTCATTCGCTAGTTCGAAGGGCGAACTTCAGCCAACAAACTAAGGTTTACAAAACTTCGGGAGCCAAAGAGATGATCTTCATGTATTCTTTCTCTCGCAATTCCCTCGCAACCGGTCCAAAAATCCGGGTACCGCGAGGTTCGCCCGCAGTATCTAGCAATACGACCGCATTGTCGTCGAAGCGGATATACGAACCGTCTTTGCGGCCAATTTCCTTTCTGGTGCGAACCACCACAGCCTGTGAAACGGTTCCTTTTTTCACGCCGCCCG
>CAZJYF010000502.1:0-3510 GCA_964549665.1 uncultured Saprospiraceae bacterium | reverse complement strand
AATGGTGAGAATGGAACCGTCAATGAAGGTTTGAACCTCATAGCTGTCCTGCTGTGGGATAAAAATATCATCTTCCCGGATTTCAATGACAACCCCCATTTGCCTGAATACGCGGAGAATATTCCCTAACTCTCCGACCCTTGCCTCTTTAATGGTCACTTCCGATTGGGTCATCGCTGCCAACCCGATGAAACTGCCAACTTCAATCATATCGGGCAAAAGCCGATGGCTTGTTCCTTCCAAAGAGGAAACCCCTTGGATAGTGAGTAAATTGGAACCGATGTCGGAAATTTTTGCGCCCATTTGGTTCAGCATCCTGCACAATTGCTGGACATAAGGCTCGCAGGCTGCGTTGTATATTTGGGTGGTCCCTTCTGCCAAAACAGCCGCCATTACTAAATTGGCGGTTCCCGTCACCGAAATTTCATCCATCAAAATATAGGCCCCTTTCAGTCTGAGTGACTCGATGGAATAGTAATTATTTTCGGGATCATATTTGAACCGAGCGCCCATTTTTTGAAGCCCGAGGAAATGGGTGTCCAATCTGCGGCGACCGATTTTATCACCTCCTGGTTTGGGGAGAAGCGCCCTTCCAAAACGGGCCAACAGGGGTGCGATTAACATTACTGAACCGCGAATTTGGATGGCATTGGTTTGGAATTCTCTCGATTCGAAAAACTGAAAATCAATCGAATCAGCCTGAAAGGTGAATTTACCATGCCCCTGATTTTCGATTTTCACTCCCAGACCTTTCATCAAATTCAACAGCCGTTTGACATCCAGGATGTTTGGAATATTGGAAATGGTGACTCGTTTTTCCGTCAGCAAAGTTCCGCATATCACTTGCAGAGCTTCGTTTTTGGCTCCCTGCGGAATAATATCGCCGCCTAAACGGTTTCCTCCAAATACTTCAAAAGAATTTGTTTTCATGTATTATTTTTAGGGCGAAGTTATCTCACGGAAATGGAAAAAGAAAATGGATGCCGGAATATCCGGCATCCATTTTCCATTATTAAATAATAGCTTATAAATATAGAAGGAACCTACCTTCTTCGACGTTTGCGTCCACCGCCTCGATGTCCGTTTTTATAATTAGAACTTTTGGAATATTGACTTCCTGAAGAACTACGCCTGCTGCGCCTGCTTCTGGCTTGGGTAAGGTTGTCGAGGGTAGCATTTTCAGATAATTTCAATTTGCCATCCGATAATGTTTCCAAATGCCCGACGATTATATCATCACTCACATAATGGTCTTTATTCCATGTTCGGTACGCCAATTTCATGTAGGAAGCGATAACCTCCACAAAGCTGTCCTTTATGGGTCCATCTTCCATATCCAATGCTTTTTCAACCATTCTTTGGACGTTGTGCCCATAGTGCCGAAATTTGGAATCGGTTATTGGATAATCAATCCGCTCGGGCTTTTTAACCATATCCTCTGGCGAGGGAATTTCACCATTTGGCGGCATTACCCCTTCCAGGTCGTATTCGCCAATTCGAAAAACGTGTTTCCACATTTTATCCAGATAATCCTCCGGGTTTCGATTTTGCGGATGCATCTGCATCATCAATCCGACCACGTTTTCCACAAAAGCCTGCCGTTCTTCCCGGTTTTCAATGGTTCTGGCATAACGAATTAAATTTTGGACGTTGCGGCCATATTCTGGAATGACCAGCAAGTCTCGTTCGGAATTGTATTCCATGTTATTCATTTCACTCATTTTTTTTTGATTGGCGAAAGAGGGTTGCAAGAAATTCCAACAGCCTGCTTTCTATGAGGTTGCAAAAAATAATTTACCCGAATGGGGTAAGATGTTATCGCGCAATCTCCAGAAGCCAATAGTTTATTCAACGGTCACCGACTTGGCTAGATTTCTCGGTTGATCTACGTTACAACCCCTCATGACGGCGATGAAATATGATAATAATTGCAAAGGCAGCACAGAAAGCAAGGGGGTCAAAGGTTCTTCCGTATCCGGTATTTCAATGGTGTAATCGGCAATTTTGCTGATTTCATCATCTCCCTCGGTTACGATGGCAATGACCTTCCCGCGTCTTGCTTTTACTTCCTGAATGTTGCTTACGATCTTTTCGTAAGCACTTTTATTGGTAGCAATGACGACAACCGGCATGTTTTCGTCAATCAAGGCGATGGGACCGTGCTTCATTTCAGCGGCGGGATACCCTTCGGCATGAATATACGAAATTTCTTTTAATTTCAAAGCGCCCTCTAATGCTACCGGAAAATTCACCCCGCGCCCGAGGTAAAGGGCATTGCTTGAATGTTGAATCTCGCCTGCGATGTATTTTATTTTATCTGCATTCTCCAAAACCTGTTGCACCTTCTGCGGAATCAAGTCCATTTCGGTGAGCAATTGTTGATAATAGCCCGAAGAAATCGTCCCCCTTTTGTGTGCAATACTCATCGCCATCATGGTCAACAGGGTGATTTGCCCGGTAAAGGCTTTGGTCGATGCCACCCCAATTTCCGGTCCGGCGTGAATGTAAGAACCAGCATCGGTCAATCGCGAGATGGAAGAACCGACCGAATTTACGATACCATAAATCAAAGCGCCTTTTTCGGTTGCCAGTTCCAAGGCAGCTAGCGTATCTGCGGTCTCACCGGATTGCGAAAGCGCTATGACGATATCTGTGTTTGTAATTATTGGGTTGCGATATCGAAATTCCGAGGCGTATTCAACTTCGACTGGAATCCGGGCTAAATCTTCAAAAATATACTCGGCAATCAATCCGGCGTGCCAGGACGTTCCGCAGGCGACAATGATGAAACGCTCTGCCTCCCTGATTCGTTTATCGTATTCATCCAAACCTCCCAATTTTATCCAACCTTCCCGGGCATTCAGCCGCCCCCGCATGCAATCACAAATGGTGGTAGGTTGTTCATGTATTTCTTTCAACATGAAATAATCAAACCCACCTTTTTCCAATCGCTCAATCTCCATGCTGATTTCGTGGATAAACGGAGTTTGAATCTCATTGCCCAAAGTTCGAATTTCGTAATCGCCGTTGCGTTTTACGATGGCAATTTCTTCATCATTCAGATAGATAACCCTTTTCGTGTGTTCGACGATAGGGGTCGCATCGGAGGCCAACAAAAAGCCAGTTTCCCCGATTCCTATCACCAATGGACTGCCTTTCCTGGCAGCCACCAATTTATCCGGGTCCTCTTTATCCATCACGACGATGGCATAGGCGCCCACAACGTTTGTCAAAGCTATTCTAACGGCTTCCTCCAGCAGTAGGTTGTCTCTTAATTGGATTTCTTCAATAAAATGGAGTAATACTTCCGTGTCGGTTTCCGAATGAAAAACATGCCCTTCTTTTTCGAGGGCAATTTTTAGCAGGGAATAATTTTCAATGATCCCGTTGTGAACTAAGGTAAGCCTTCGGTTCCCTGAGATATGCGGGTGGGCATTTTTGTCGTCAGGCCGCCCGTGCGTTGCCCAACGGGTGTGCCCAATTCCGATTGTTCCTTTTGTATGCTTTCCT
>CAZJYF010000501.1:0-3511 GCA_964549665.1 uncultured Saprospiraceae bacterium | reverse complement strand
TTGCCTTTTTTGAGAAAAATCAGAGTTTTCAAATCCGCATGGAAACAACTTTGAACCCGGAAGAGAAGGTATCGCCCGCAGAAACCCAATTTCCCGAAGGGGGTGCTCAAAAAGGGAGGGAAAAATATTCGCACAAAGCTGCCTTCACCGGTTCTAGCGCCACAAATACCACGCTTTTCGACCGCTTCCCGGTTTCTTTCATTGGGGAAGAGGAAAAACCACTAAATTCGAATGAGGAACTTGCCAAAAATGACGAGGAAACCAAACGCGCTTTTTTCAAGCGATTCTCCCAGGTGGCAATTAGTGAACGGAAAAAATTCGGCATCCCCTCCTCCATTATTTTGGCAAATGGACTTTTTCAAAGTTTTGCCGGAAAAAGAGACATTTCCCAAATGGGGAACAACTATTTCGCGCTCCCATGCACGGCCGATTGGCAAGGATTATCCGGTAACTTTT
Source organism: uncultured Saprospiraceae bacterium (assembly GCA_964549665.1). Lineage (GTDB taxonomy): Bacteria > Bacteroidota > Bacteroidia > Chitinophagales > Saprospiraceae > CAZJYF01. The sequence continues at coordinate 3,055 of CAZJYF010000501.1, read as the reverse complement.
CCGGCAGATGCTACCGCCGCTATGAAAATGCGTGGCTGAGTTTTCGCGACCACAGCAAGTACGTAACCAGTGGAAAGTTTCGGCCATTGAGAAATTTATCACCTACCGATTATGAAGCATGGGCCGGAGCTTTGGAAAAAAAAGGTTTTTCAGACCAGCCCGACCTCGCAAACCACCTCATTCAAATCATTGAACAATATCATTTGGCGGAGTTGGATTTTAAATAAAACCTGGTCTTCCCCGTCGAAGCAAAGTTCAAATCCGGTAGGTCTTCCGTTTTTTCTTTTTCTTAGGTTGTGGAACCATTTTTTCTTTTGGCAGTGGTTTGCCAAAATAATCGTCGAAAAAATGGCGGCGTTCTTCCCGTTGCGGAAGATTTTGCTTAATGCCGTCGGGATTGGGGACGACAAAGACTTCAACGGGATAGGTTTCCAAAACCTCGTCCTTGGTTTCTATGCTGGCAGGCTGAATGTAAAAGCTTCCGATGTTGAGGGGTTCAAGGTAGTAGGTATAGGTGATGCTTTGGCTCATTTCTCCATTGACGACCGTGAAATTGGAGGACTGATTCGGACCGCTGACCACTTTGAAATCTTCAAAGGTCGGCGGCTCAAAATTCTGCCCGCTCGCGTTTTCGAGGGTGAACTTCACTTCAAAATAATTCCCCATCAAAATCGAATCCGTACTAATCTCGACGGTAAATTTGGACGGGTTTTCTTGTGCCGAAAGGTTTGCAAAAAATGCAAGACTTACAATCGAACTGAGGATAATCTTTTTCATGGTTCCCTTTTTTGTTGTTAAAAATTGGCTTGAATCAACCAGTTAAAATCCCGTAATTCAACTTATCATCTATCCCATCTCACCAATCTTTTCCCGACTTTGGTTTTTTGCCCTTTGCTTTTCGCAATTTTTTCTGAACTTTCTGTTCCTCCTGCTCCATGATTTGGAGCAATTGACGAGCTTCTTCTTTGTTCAGGTCTTTTTCTTCGAGTTCCTTCTTCGACTTGTCATTTTCTGAGGGGTCTTGTTTTTGTTCTTTTCCCTGCTGCTGTTTTTGAGCGTCCTCTTTTTGTTTTTTGTCTTGCTGTTGTTGTTGCTGCTGCTGATTCTTATCTTTTGAATTGTCCCCTTCCTTGTTTTGCTGCTGCTGCTGTTGTTGTTGCATTTTCAGTTGGCGAAGGGCCATCGCCAAATTTTTTTTCGTTTGCAGGTCAGAGGGATTCAATCGAAGGGCATTTTTATAAGCATCCACACTTTTGTCAAATTCTTTTTTTTGAAAATGGGCATTGCCGAGGTTGTGGTAAGCCTGTGCTTTCGTGGCATCGTCTTTCGCTTCCTCGGCTGCCTCAAGGTAATGCTTTACGGCTTCCTCGTATCGGTTTTGCTCGTAAATGGAGTTGCCTAGATTGTAGCTGCCCTGTGCCGATTTTTCTTTTTCGAGCGCTTTGCGATAGTCCTCCTCCGCGGCAGTAAAGTCCTGCTTTTTAAAGGAACCATCGCCATCCCGAAGATAAGAGTGGGCAGACTGGGCAAAACCGTTGGTCGAAACGGCGAGAAAACACGAGGCGCAAACTACTTTTAGAAAGTTCGTTTTTTTGAAACGGACTTTTCTATTACATTTTAAATTTATCATTTTACATTTTATATTAAAAAAAGTGTCATAACATCCCAACCCTTTTTTCAATTAAACAAATCCTTCCCCTTTAGCCATTTTGATTTTCGGTAAGAAAGCATAAATTCTACAACGATAAAAAACAATCCAACAGCGATAAAGTATTGAAAATAACTCTCATATTTTTCAAAAGCCCGCATTTCAAACTCCCTTTTTTCCAGCTTATCAATGCGCGACTGAAGGGCTTGTGCGACTTTATCTCCATTGGAAATATTGAAATAGGCGCCTCCACCGGCTTGCGCCAAATCTTTTAGCATTTCTTCGTTCAATTTCGTGCGCACGGGGTTGCCGCTTTGGTCTCTTTTAAAATCCTCCCGGCTCCCGTATTGGACGGGGATGAAACTACCTTTTGCCGTCCCAGCCCCAACCGTCAAAATCAACAAACCGTTTTCATTTGCTTCGGTCGCCCTTTGTACTGCTTCCGGTTCGTGGTTTTCCCCGTCCGAAATGATAATCAGTGCTTTGTGGTGTTGGGCGTCTTCTTCAAACGAACGCTCTGCGAGTTGGATGGCGTCGCCGATTGCCGTGCCTTGCGTAGGTGCTAAATCGGGATTGGCGGTGCGAAGGAAAAGTTGGGCGGCAGCATAATCCGTTGTCAGGGGCATTTGCAGATACGCGTTTCCCGCAAAAATGATCAGGCCAATGCGCTCGCCCTTGAGTTCTTCGACGAGGTTTTGGGCAAATTTTTTCGCCCGTTCCATTCGATTCGGCGCGATGTCTTCTGCCATCATGCTGAGCGAAATGTCGAGCGCCAAAAAGACATCTACCCCCTTTCGTTTGACCTTCTCTTTTTTGGTACCCCATTGCGGATTGGCCCATCCAATGACCAAAAAGGACAGGGCAAGCATCAATAAAATGAATTTCACCGAATCCTTGTAACGGGAGGTTTCCGGCATCAATTTCAACATCAACCGATGTTCTCCGAATCGCCGGATAGCTCTTTTTCGGGCATACCAGGCAATGGCAAAAAAGACCGCCAAGACGGGAATCAGCCCTAGCGCATAAAGGTATTCCGGGTTTTCGAATCGAAACATTGGCTATTTTATTTGTGAGAATTCCTGCCGGCAAAATTAGAAAAAAGCGAGGTTTTAAGTTGATTCGAGAGGGTAAATTTTAAGTCTTGGATTTCGCCAATTCCCACAAAAATGAGCTTTTTTTCTTAAAATTCAATTTGTGTAAAAAAAGGGTTCTACTACCATTTTAGTGGAAATGCCTAAATGCTATAATGACTTAATGCTTCAATAGAAATGTGTGAAAATCAAATTTTCAGACGAATCCATACTTTACAGAAATGGATAGCCAAGCTAAGGCAAATAAAGATTTGTAACTCCTGTTACGCACTTGAAACGGACTGTTGAGTGGGATTGACCTTTTTCATTTTAGTGG
>CAZJYF010000500.1:0-3517 GCA_964549665.1 uncultured Saprospiraceae bacterium | reverse complement strand
CTCTCTTCTCTGCCTGCCGATACGCCCGAAAAACTGGCCAAAGCGCAAATGGTGCGGGAAAAGATTTTGAACAACGCCAAAACAAAATACCTTTTCAAGATTGAACCCCTTCGAGCGCCCATCGGCGAAATATCCGAAAACGGACGATTGACAGGTTTGGTTTTTCAAAAAACAAAAGTTGAAAGTGGAAAAGTTATTCCAATCCCGGATTCGGAAGTTGCCGTCAAAGCGCCTTTAGTCATCTCATCTATCGGAAGCATCCCTGAACCAATTGACGGCATTCCGATGAAATGGCAAACCTACAAAGTGCACAAGGAGGAGTATTGCCGAATCGAGGGCTACGACAACGTATTTGCCATCGGAAATGCCGTTACCGGGCGAGGCAATATTGTCGAATCTCTCAAGCACGGACGCGAAATCTCCCAAAAAATTGCCGAAAATTACCTCCGCTTGGAAGGGGATAAAACCGAAGCAGCTCACCGCAAAACAGAATCGATTGTTGGCGATCAATCTGGAAAAATTGCCTCGGCTTTACAAGCAGCCAAACCTTTATCAAAAGAAAATCTTAAAAACCTGAAAGCCCGTGTGCTAGCAGCTCAAAACAGATCGGGCTACGATGGCAATTACGAGAATTGGATTGAAAAGCACCTTCCTATCCGCCTTGAAAATTTGATGGGAAAGGCCCATTAAGCCAATGCCCATTTTGCCTTTCAAGCCTTCAAACGCGAAAGAATGAGGTTCCAAAGTTTTTCAAAAGGAATGATTTCTATCTCATTGATAAGCCCCCGGTAAAAAAAGGGCCGTTCTATCAAGCGGTCGTAATATTTCCCAGTATTGCTCAAATTTTCCACTCGAAAATCTGCTTTCGCCAACTGCTGAAGCAACCGTATGAACTGAATGACACGGAAATATACCTCCTTTTTTAACTGGCGGTTCGCATAACTTTTCAAGCGGTCAATCCGTTCATTCGCCTGATTGAAATTCTTCTTTTCCAATAAAAATAGAAGTTGTGCCGTGACTAAATGTATGGTAAAAATCCGTTGGTCTTTCGGGTAAATAAGGGGGTCGTTCAGGAACCGGTTGAGCCGAAAAGTCTTTTTTTGCTGCCTTTTCAAAACGGGATTACTCTCGCCCTGACTTTCAACAATATAGTTTAAATAAGCCTCGTAAATCTTCCATTTTTCTTTGGTTTCATTGTCCAGTTTGCGAAAGCGCGAATGACCCCGGGCACGGCTATAAATCGCCAGCGCATTGATATGATTGTCGGTATGTAGCGCCAACAGCAAATAATTTTCCATAAAATTGAACCAAATTTCACTCCCTTCCGGGAAAGATTGCAGGCATTCTTCTGCGTTTACTTTGCCGTTTTTGAAATCCCTCAGATGCAAAAAGGCAGACATCTTCTTCAATTGAAAAGTTGCCAACTTGTCGTCCTGATAAAATAGCGGGTTGTCTTCGATATATTTTTGCCCCCTGTTACACACCTCCAGCATCGCTTCAAAATCATTCAACATTTCATACCGAAAAGTCCAAACGAGATACATGTTGTAAATCACCACAGGGGAGTCGTAATTCTCTGACAGCACCACCAATGTGTCACAATACCCATCTATTCGCTCTTTGAGGTCCTCCTTGATAAACGGCTTTTTATAATAAGCCTTAATGACGCGTTGAAACAATTCTTCCGATCGTATTTCTGCATCTACAATGTCAGAATACTGTTTGATGTTTTGGTCATATTCATCAAACTCTTTTTCACTTTCGGTTTCCGCAGCATATTTCCTCAGGATGCGAGAACAATTCACAATCACATCTGCAAATTTATATTTCAAACCAATCGTGAGAATTTGACGGGCAAGGGTTGCGGCGGTGAAGTCAGCTTTGTTGGAAAGCAAAATTTTTACAAGCGTCCAATCTTTGTTGCAGGAATAATAAGCCCTATCGTAACTTGCAGCCGAAGGTATATTTACATCCAAAAAAAACAAGGTGTTCAACAGCCGTTTTCGAAAGCGCGATTTCAATTGCCGATATTTGTCGTCCGTCGGGCTACAGGCGTAAAGAAAGGTAGCGGCATCCCGGTCATTTTTAAACTTGCCGACCATCAGGGCTTCGTAAAATTCATTGAACTTGCTGTTTTTATGCTTCAAGGAGTGGTCGTCAAATATCTCAATTTTACGGACCTTTTTTTTGGTGACTATTTTTGCGATTTCAATTAAATTTTTCATTACCCTCCTTTTTATTTAGGTTTCTATTTTCATATAAATATCAATAATTGTTCCTTTTTTAGAAATTTTAATGTCACAAATTTAATTATTATTGAAATTTACGAATTTTATAAATTTACGATAAGCACCACTCTAAATAGTTATTTAAAACATTTCAAATTTATTTTATGCTGTAAATAAGCAATTTGCAAATATACTTTCATTCAATTCAATTATAGTCGGGTCAACCATTGGTCGATACACAAAAAACAAAAGCCCATCCCCTTATGATAGCATGATAAAATTGGCCATTATTTTGTGACTAGGAAAAAAGAGAAAAAAATTTCGAAAGGAATGCTTGGGTGAGATTATTCAGGCACGATATAACCGTATAGTTCCGAGATTCCACTCGGAGAAATTGTAATTCGAGACACCCTTCCTTCTCCGAGTAGAAGCTCCGAGCTACGTTTTATTCTTTGATGACAACAAACCGTTTCACCTCCACTTTTTGGGCTGTTTCCAAATAAAGAATATACGAACCAGGCGCGAGTTTATTTTTCAAAACTAGCTCATGCTGGCCGGCCGTTTGTTTTTCACTCACCAAAATAGTTTGAAGGCGTCCGCTGAGGTCATAAATGGCGAGATTCACTTCCACCGCATTTTTTAAACTGTAGCTGACTGTGCTTGTTTCGCCTGCCGGATTAGGGTTTACCGACAAGCCAAAGGGGTGTTCGGTCAATTCTGCTATCCCGGTAGTGATGAGGTACCCTGTGGGTGGTTCGGGCAATTTTTGGTCGGTGTAAAGCCGGTATTCACCCGGCGCCAAATCAATGGGAGAACTGAAATCGGAAACCGAAATACTGTCACCAGTAAAATAATCGTACCAAATACCGGGATGTTGAAATTGTGGGTCAATCGTGCCTTGCACGATGTTGAAATTCCCCAAGACTGCTACGTCCATCTCTACCCCATTCAAGTAAATGGATTTCAAAAATCCCGAACCGATATCGAGGCTGAAATCAGCCGTTTTAAACACCTCGTAATTTTCACGAAGATGAATCAGCGAACGCGTCACATCGTACAACCTGCGCCGGTCGGGAACTTCAAAATACCCCCATTTGATGGGTTTTGGGCTTGTCCGTCCCCCAAATCCAATGCTCACATCGTAGCCCAATTCACCGAACTGCCACAACATTTTGGGACCGGGGATCGTGTAAAAGAAATTGCTCACCAACTCCTGCCGCCGGAGGGCTATATGCAAATTCTTGACGTTGTAGTTGGAGTTGGAATTCCCAAAGCTCAGGTTTTTATAC
>CAZJYF010000499.1:0-3517 GCA_964549665.1 uncultured Saprospiraceae bacterium | reverse complement strand
AAAAAAAAGTGAGTATAAGACCAGCTCTACCCCCCAAATGAACTGGTCTCACTCACTATCTCAGGACCCTTCGGCCCACGAGACTTCTTTAGCCGATGCGCTCTTTTCCGGATCAATCCGGTAATTAACCACACCGTTGAAGTAATTAAAAACTTCACTATATTTTTGCTTGCAGCGAACCAACAGGCTTTTTATAAAAGCCCAAAGATTTGACTGGCGGTTGATGGGAAATGCAGGGAGTAATTTTGTGGACTAATCTAACAGGGGGGAGATTCAGATTGTACCAAATAATATTCTTAGGACATAAGTCTTAGGGGCTAAAATCATGCCACTTTTAAACCATTTGGCTCTATGGCAAAATTATTATTGGGGAATTTTAAAACTGAGTTCTTTGCTCTGGCCTGCTGCAATGCATTGAATACACTTTTGTATTCTGCGTAATCTGTAAACTCCTGAAAAACAATCGTTCGCTTATTTTTTAAATGTAAAAGAATTTGAAAACAAAGGTGATTATCTTTATAAAAGAACTTGGTAATGAGGTCTTCTACCTGCCTGCCCTTTATATTTTGAATCGAAATCATGCGGTTAGTGTTTTCATAATTGACAACGCAATAATAAAAGCGCAAAAAGTGATTAAACGCTCAATTTGATAAAATATGTGACGGAGCAATTTCATTCGCATAAATAAAAAAACTATGTGTTGGCTCCGATCCCAGCATTAAACAATTGAATCCCAGTCATTTTGTCAGTAATTTACCTATGGCATAGCATTTGAAAAGCCGCTTTTGTAACAATTACAAAATTGATTAATTTGAATCGGGTCAGGCTTTTTGAGTGGCATAATTTTTTCCATCTCCAATGTTTTGACCGCATTCTTAAAAAAATTAGACCATGCAAAAAGGTACCATCTCCGTACAAACAGAGAATATCTTTCCCATCATTAAGAAGTTCCTTTATTCCGACCAGGAAATTTTCCTGCGTGAATTGATTTCCAATGCGATTGATGCTACTTCCAAACTGAACACTCTCGTTGCAAGAGGCGAAGTGAAATCTGAAATCGGGAACACGCTTATCGATATCATTCTCGACAAGAAAAAGAAAACCCTGACTGTTCGCGATAATGGAATCGGCATGACGGAAGAAGAAGTAAAGAAGTACCTCAATCAGGTAGCTTTCTCGAGTGCCAAAGAATTTCTGGATAAATACAAGGAAGACAGTAATCTCATCGGGCATTTTGGTTTGGGTTTTTACTCTGCTTTCATGGTGGCCGACAAGGTAGAGGTTGTTACTAAATCTTACCGGGAAGAGTCCGAAGGTGTGACGTGGACCTGCAATGGCAGCCCCGAATATTCGATTGGAAAAAACAAAAAAGCCGAAAGAGGCACGGACATCGTCCTCCATATCAGCAAAGAAAGCGAAGAGTTTTTGGAGGAACACCGGATTGAAGAAATGCTGAAAAAATATTGCAAATTCCTGCCTGTACCCATCAAATTCGGGACGCGCAAAGAAACCGTGGAGCAAGGAGAGGGTGACGACAAAAAATCGAAAGAAATTGAAGTCGACAACATCATCAACAACACTTCGCCTGCCTGGAAAAAGCAGCCCAACGAATTGTCGGCAGACGATTACAAGAATTTTTACCAGGAATTGTACCCTTTCAGCCAGCCTCCGCTTTTTTGGATTCATCTGAACATTGACTACCCCTTCAACCTGACAGGCATTCTGTATTTCCCCAAACTGAACAATTCGCTCGAAGTTCAGAAAAACAAAATCCAACTGTACAGCAATCAGGTCTATGTCACGGACGACGTCAAAGAAATCGTACCTGAATTTTTGACTTTGCTGCATGGGATTATCGATTCACCGGATATTCCGCTGAATGTTTCCAGGAGTCATTTGCAAAGCGATAGCAATGTGCGGAAGATTACCGGCTACATCACCAAAAAAGTCGCTGACAAGTTGAACGACTTGTTCAAAAACAAACGCGAGGAGTATGAATCAAAATGGAGGGATTTGGGCGTTTTTGTGAAATACGGAATGATTTCCGAAGAAAAATTCTACGACCGGGCGCTCAAATTTGCCTTGTTAAAAAACGTGGAAGGCGAATTTTATACCATCGAAGACTACAAGAAAAAAGTAAAAGCTACACAAACCGACAAGAATAAAAAAGTGGTGCTGCTTTACACCAATAACCCCACTGACCACGATAGCTACATCCTTGCGGCGCAAAACAAAGGCTATGATGTGTTGGATTTGGACAACCCAATGATTGACAATCACTTTATGCAGCACCTCGAATATAAATTGGGAGATGTGACATTCGTGCGGGTAGATTCCGATACCGTGGATAATTTAGTACAAAAAGATGAAGCCACGGCTTCTGTTTTGAATGAAAAAGAAGAGGAAAAAGTAAAAACCCTCTTTGAGGAAACAATCGGCGAAAAAGCAAAGGGTGCTACGGTCGTTTTGAAAGCCTTATCTCCCGAAGAACTACCTACGTTCATTACAAAACCCGAATTCATGCGTCGAATGAAAGAAATGCAGGCGTTCGGTGGAATGAATTTTGGGGACTTACCGGAAAGTTACAACTTGGTGGTCAACACAAATCATCCATTAATTGCGGAGAAGTTGCTAAAGATGAAAAAAGGAGAAAAAAAGCAGCGTTTTGTGAAGTATCTTTACAACCTCGCCCTCTTGAATCAAAGTATGTTGAAGGGTGCTGATTTGACGACCTTTGTAAATGAAAGTCTGGAGTTCCTAAAATAAAGAAGACTCCCAAAAAGAGGGCAGTTGTCATACCAACTGCCCTCTTTTGGTTTTAGGAGAAGCCTTGGAGAAATGTAAAATGTAAAATGTAAAATGTAAAATTATAAACTATTAGGTGCTTGTAGTCCGTATTTTGGGGAGTACTTCAATGAGCCTGAATGACTATTCTTCTAGTGAAACTAAAAAAATGAAAAAAGCCGGGAATATTCCACTGGATTTAAAGGGATTTAATCCATTTGGCGATTTGCTGGGGGTACACTTTTCAGGGGCTGCTCAAGGAAGGAGCCATTGCCAATTAGAGGTGAGCGAAAATTTGCTTAACCCTTTTAAAATTGTCCACGGCGGTGTTCTTTTTGCCTTGGCCGACACAGGGATGGGGGCAGCGCTTTACAGCCTGTTAAAAGAGGGAGAGCATTGTTCGACGATAGAAATAAAGATTAATTTTTTCAAGGCCGTTTCTTGCGGAACGCTCGCTTGCAAGTCAGAAGTTGTAAACAAGGGGAACAAAATTGCCACCCTGGAAGCTGTAATAAGACACGGAGGGCAATTAATTGCCAAAGCAACTGGCACGTTTTTTATAAAAAATTGAAGGTCATCGTCCACTAGCACCCAAATTTATCCACTCCGGACAAAATGGAACTTCAACCCACATTCGTCAAGACTTTTTCGCTTTCTGCTTTGAGATAAGCATACGGGTCGTGGTGAATGGCGCCTTTTGGCAGCCAATCCCACAATGGACCGAGGTCTTTTT
>CAZJYF010000498.1:0-3531 GCA_964549665.1 uncultured Saprospiraceae bacterium | reverse complement strand
ATTGAATATCAGATACGTTTTCGGAACACCGGAACGGATACGATTGAGAATGTGTGGATTCGGGATACCTTGTCGTCTTTTCTGGACGCAACTTCGGTTCGTCCGGGCGCAAGTAGTCAGGCTTATGATTTCCAAATCTACGACAACGGTATCCTGAAATTCACCTTCAACAACATTCACCTGCCTCCCGGTAGCAGCGGTGAGACGGCTTCCGATGGGTTTGTAAAATTTAAGGTTTCCCAAAAACCGGACAATCCCGTTGGGAGTAGAATTGACAATAGCGCTGCTATCTTTTTGGGCTACAAGGAGTCGTTTGAAACGGCAACCTATACCCATTACGTCGGTGGTGAATTATTGGAATTTCTCATCCTAACCAACGATTCGGAAGTCTTTGTGCCGGATGTTGAGATAACGGCTTATCCCAATCCTTTTGTGGATGCGGTGCAAATTGAAATCAAAGGAGAGCGCATAAAAAATGGACTGTTCTCCCTTTTTGACCTTTCGGGTCGCCTGCTTCGGCAGGAACATTTTTCCGGGAATTTCCTTCGGATTTTTCGCAATGACCTGCCTAAGGGGATGTACGTGTACAAAATAGAGGCAGAAGGGCAATTGCTAAATACCGGAAAAATAATTGTTTTGTAAACTATCCCATGAACCATATCCGGTTCCCCGCAAAAGGAGCGGGGAACGTTTTTACCGATTCCGATTTCTTCTTTGAAATAGCAAGAACAACACAACCATGAAAGCTTTTTTTAAAAAAAGCAACATCATCAAACGCTTAAATGGGTGGATTTAAAGAAATCCATTTTTCATGTGATTGTCCCCGATTGGGGGGTTCCTTACGGAATAATTTGTTAGTAGCATTACCCGGTCGCACGGAAGGTGCGGCCCATTTTGAACAAAAAAATTCTCAAAACCGATTTAATTATTAGAACAACACTCATCCTTCCAAAAACCGGGTTACTGCCGACAATTTTATTTGAGCGACAAACTTTACACGAGTTGATGCTTACGCATCCCAAACCGAGATTGGGTTATCCCAAGTACCGATTCAAAGGAAGTGCTTTTCAGGATGGATTCCTTAATGGAAGTTTTCAGAATAGTGTTCCTTATCACAACAACGATTGGCGAGGTCGCACAGGCAGTTGCGACCTTATTGCCAATTGTTTTTGGAGCATTTAACAAGTAAACAATGTCTGTCTTTGCTATATTAAACAGGGGATAATTTCTGAGCCGCGCTTTTTGGTGCGGCTCTTTTTTTGCCTGTGCTTTTAGGTTCTCATTAGTTTATATTGCTCCAATTGAGAAGCAATTTTCCGGTCATTTGACAAGCGGGGAACTTTGTTTTGCCCACCCAATTTTCCTTGATTTTTCATGTACTTTCGGAACGCATCTCTTTCTAAGGGGGTGATTTTTAATGGGCTCAATATTTTGCTGCGAATCAGATCTTCGTAATAAATATTTTGCCGGACCATCTCCTCATCGAGGTTTTGGGAAAATTTTTCCAAATCACTCGGGATTTTGTCAAACTCGATGAACCATTCGTGGAAAGGAAGTCCTCCTGCCGGCGGATGGACCTGCGGGGAAACATTAAACTCGACGATTTTAATACCCGCACCTTTGGCAGCGGCGAATAGGGCAGCCTCCACTTCCTTCCCGATAACATGCTCCCCAAAAGCAGAAATAAAATGTTTTATTCGCCCCGTCACAATTATCCGGTAGGGGTTCTTCGAAACAAATTCCACCGTGTCGCCGATATTGTAGCCCCAAAGACCGGCATTGCTGTTGAGAAGCAGCGCGTAATTAACACCAACCTCCACCTCCGCTAAGGACAGACGCTGTGGGTTTTCGTCAAAAATTTCTCCGGCTGGGACGAACTCGAAAAAAATCCCGGAATCCACATTCAGCAAAAGCCCTTTTTCCGATTGGCTATCCTGAAAAGCGATGAACCCCTCCGAAGCCGGATAGGTTTCGATGCTATCCAATCGTTTACCCACCAATTCTTCCAGCGAAGCACGGTAAGGCTCAAAATTGACGCCCCCATAAACGAAGACCGAAAAATTGGGGAAAAGAGCTTTGATGTGCTTTTGGCCACTGCGTTCAAGCAGGCGTTCGTAATACATCTGCACCCAGGGAGGAATGCCGCTTATCAAGCGCATGTCCTTCGTAAGTGTCTCATTTACAATGCCTTCAAGCTTTTCTTCCCAATCTTCGATGCAGTTGGTTTCATAGGTTGGCAACTGATTCGTTCGCAACCAAGCAGGCACTTGGTGATTGACAATCCCCGAAAGTCTTCCGGTCGGGATGCCTCCTTTTTGTTCCAATTTTGGACTGCCGGAAAGGAAAATCATCTTGCCATCCAACCAACTTCCCTTTCCAGTGCGGGCGTAATAATTGAACAGTGCATTTCGGGCCGTGCCGAAGTGATTCGACAGACTGTCTTTGGTCAAAGGGATGTATTTCACGCCGGAAGTGGTGCCGGAAGTTTTGGCTAAATACATCGGGCGACCCTTCCAAAGCACATCCTTTTCACCATTAATAATGCGTTCGATATAGCCCCGGAGACCTTCGTAGTCTCGAACCGGAACCAAGTCTTTGAATGCTTCGTAGGATTGGATTTTTTCGAAAGCGTGGTCCTTGCCAAAGTCCGTTTGCCGCCCCGTTTTTATCAACCGGTTGAAAATATCTTTTTGGGCTGCAACCGCATCAGAAGCCCAACGGTCAATGTCGCGGGCAATTTTTTTAGCAAAGGGTTGGATGATGAACGACCTGAATCCCATCTCGCAAAGATAAAAAGTCGTTGAGCTAATAAGCGGGGCGAAAACACCTTGGTGCCATCATGGCAGTCATATTTTCATAATTTAGCCACATTGGCAGATATTTTTCTACTTTTCCTGCAAAGCCGTCTCAAAAACGCTGTTGGAATATGAATTGCTCAAAAAAAGCCGAATCATTCCTATTATTAACTATAAAATTTATTGAACATGAAATTAATAAGCGTTTATCCCGGCATTAGAAGAACAAGCAAGAGCGTTCCTTCCAATTTCGATAACTTTTTCAATGCGTTTTTCAACACGGGTCTTCCCGGAAATTCGAAAACAAATGGTATCAGCCAAAACCCCGCAGTTAATGTGATCGAAAGTGATGACAACTTCCGCATCGAGCTAGCAGTACCCGGCTTAAGTAAAAAGGATTTTGACATCGATATTGACAAGGACGTACTGACGATTGCTGCAAAAAAAGAAGTAGATACGAAAAAAGAAGACGGAGAATACAAACTACGGGAATTTGGTTTTGCCGAATTCAAACGAGTTTTTCATTTGTCAGAAACAATAGACCCTAACAACGTTAAAGCGAATTTAAATGATGGTATTTTATCCCTCATATTAGCAAAAAAAGAAACGGCCAAAACACCTCCTTTGAGAAAAATTAAAGTCGCATAAGCGGAGGGATTAAAAGAGGTTTTCCATGTTTGCTTGTTGAAAAAATAACAAGCAGGTATTGTCACCTCATTCAATTCAATATTATTAA
>CAZJYF010000497.1:0-3532 GCA_964549665.1 uncultured Saprospiraceae bacterium | reverse complement strand
AGGGCATCGTCGCCCCGGCGGTTTATGGGGGAAAATTGCGACGAATTTACATCTATGTTGAACCCGAAAAACTGGAAGCGCGCGGGCTTTCGGCGGTGGATGTCATGGAGGCGGTTCACAAAAGCAGCACCATGATTCCGACCGGTTTTGCCAATATTGGCGACCTGAATTACAATGTGAATGCAGGGGGATTGATTAAAGATATCAACGACTTCAACGACATTGTCATCAAATACGATAATGGCGCCCCGGTCTATGTGAAAGATGTGGGTTATGCTGCAGATGCTGGAGCCATTCAGACCAATATCGTCCGCATCAATGGGCGCAAGCAGGTTTATGTGCCCATCTACAAACGCCCCGGTGCGAACACGATTGAAAGCGTAAAACGAATCAAAGAATCCCTCGTATTGCTCAAGCAACGCCTTCCCAAAGACGTCAATCTCGACGTCATTTTTGACCAATCTGCTTACGCCAAAAACGCCATCGCCGGCTTGCGCAACGCGGGATTGAGTGGTTTGGTGTTGGTCGTGTTGGTGCTATTGTTGTTTCTAGGAAATTTCCGTTCGGCGGCGATTGTAGCCATCAGCCTCCCGATGTCGGTCTTGTTCGGATTTATCGGACTGTACTTTTTGGGGCAAAGCATCAACAGCATGACGCTGGGCGGATTTGCACTTGCTTTGGGTTTGTTGGTGGACAACTCGATTGTGGTGCTGGAAAATACCGACCGCCACCTGCGCATGGGAAAATCTTCCACGCAGGCTGCCTTTGATGCGGCCAAAGAAGTGGCAACCCCTGTATTGGCGTCGACTTTGGTAGTCATCGTCGTATTTTTCCCGATTCTATTCCTCACCGGCATAGCGAAGTATCTTTTTAGCGCATTGGCTGTGGCGGTTTCCCTGTCGATGGTGGGGTCCTACATTTTTTCTCTGACCCTCATTCCCATCATTGCTGCCCGGTTTTTCAGGGACCAATTGCCCAATTCGGAAGGGGGCGGCAAAAAGTCCTTTTTTGAACGCTTTTTCGAAAATAAAATAAAACCCTTCTACACCTACCTGTTGTCGAAGGTGATGAAATATTATGCGCTGGTGCTGCTTGGCGTGGCTGTGCTTTTCGTCGGGGCGATTGCTTTGGGTTGGTTCACGCTGGGCTATGAATTGTTTCCCCGAATGGACGTGGGGCAATTGGAGGTCTATGTCCGCTTCGAAGCGGGAACTCGTTTGGAGAAATCCGACGAACAAATTGCCGAAATTGAAGAAGCGGTGAAGGATGAAATTGGCGATGAACTGAACATGGTGGTTTCCAATATCGGTGTCTTTTACGATTGGCCAGCGGCTTACACCCCTAATTCTGGAACGCAGGATGCCTTTGTGAAAATTCAATTGAAAAAAGGGCACAAACGCACCACCTTCGAATATGCCAAACGCCTGCGCAATCGCCTGAACGAGGCATTCCCCGGAGTCGAATTTAGTTTTAACACGGGGGGTATCATTACGGCTGCTTTGAACTACGGCGTGCCTTCGCCCATCGCCATTCAGATTCGCGGCAACGACCTCCACACGGCGCAAAACATTGCCCGCGACATCCGCAAGGAGGTGCTAAAGGTCAAAGGCACCCGCGACATCCGCATCCTTCAACGACTCGACCAACCCCAAATTGACATCAATATTGACCGCATCAAGGCAGCCGAATTGGGCGTCCATGCCGTAGATGCCGTCAAGAACATCGTGAGTAGCCTCAATTCTAGCACCGTTTTCTCAAAAACTTTTTGGATTGATGAGCACAACGGCAACCATTATTTCGTCGGCGTAACTTATCCCGAACACCTCATCGATGACGAAAAATCCCTCAGCAATGTCAATGTAAACAGCGAAACCAACGACTTGGCCGTGCCTGTAAGAAACTTCGCCGACTTGCACCATACCACAGCCCCTTCCGAGGTGAACCACCTCAATTTGGCTCGTGTCACCGACCTCCATGTCAATGTCGAAAACAGAGACATTGGCTCGGTAGCGGCTGAAATTCAGTCCATTATTAATGGCATGGACTTCCCCGAGGGCTACGAAGTGAAAATCAGGGGGGAAATCGAGCAGATGAAAAGCTCTTTTTCCAATTTGGGTCTAGGATTGATATTGGCCATCTTGCTTTCATATCTCATCATCGTGCCCCTATTCCGGTCGTTTCGGCAGCCGCTCATCATTCTATTCACCGTTCCATTTGGCTTGGTCGGCGTGGTGCTTATTTTGGTTTTAACCAATACCAACATAAATATTCAATCCTTGATGGGCGTCATCATGATGGTGGGAATTGCGGTCGCCTACGGCAATATTTTGATTGACCGAATCAATAATCTAGTGAAAGAGGGACTGCCACACAGGGAAGCTGTGGTGGAAGGCGCCACCGACCGCCTCCGTCCGGTCTTGATGACTACGCTGACGACGGTTTTTGGTTTGTTGCCCATGGCGCTCGGATTGCAAATTGGCGGAGAGGCCAATGTGCCGTTGGCAAGAGCAATCATCGGCGGGGTGTTAGCCGCCACGGCGCTGACACTGTTTGTGATACCGGTACTTTATTTATTGCTTTCAAAAAAGAAGGAAGTTGCCTCTTAGAGAAAGGTAAAATATCGAAAAAATGAAGTCGAATTGAAAGGCAGTCACATGGTAACTTTAAAAAATATTCCAAGGGAAAATTGGCTTTTGCGTGCTTTTCAATTGCCAGTTTTTCAATTGCGCCGCCCTTTAGGGCGGTGAACAAGTTAGAATAGGTTTTGACTTTAGTCATTCTTTTTCTACCTCATTAAACTTGTTTGGAAAATGATTGGCTAAAGCCGAAAAATTTCACTTTTATTTATCACCGCCCTGAAGGGCGGCGCAATTGAAGGGCGGCGCAATTGAAGGGCGGCTTACACCAAAATGCAGATGAAAAGAAAAATAGTTTGGTTTTTTTTTCCACCTGAATTATTTATAAATCATTCTGTTGAAAATCAAAACTAAAATATATGAACAGCAGGAACATTCTCTTCCTAATTTCCGGTTTATTTCTGGTAGCTTGTGGTGGGAAAAAAGAAAGCCATACTGCCCAAGTGAGTTATTCCGGCGAAAAACCCATCGTCGAAGTGGTGCATCCTTTGGAGCGCACCTTTGAAGTTGATATTGCCATCACGGGCAATCTCGAAGCCAACCAAATGGTGCAATTGCACGCCATGGAAGGTGGATTTGTGAAGGCAATGCGCAAAGATATTGGGGATTATGCAGCCGAAGGAGAGGTGATTGCCGAATTGTTGAATCCCGAATTGGTGATGGAACTAAAGCAGGCAGAAGCTCAATTACAGCAGGCGAAGCAAGGTGCAGACAGGGCGAAAGCAACCTTGTCGAAAGCCGAAGCCGACCGCAATTTCAGGAAGAAAAAATACGACCGCCTCTCCCGCATTTACGGCAAAACCCCTGACTTGGTGACCGTTGACGACCTCGACGAAGCCGAAGCCGGCTACCTCATGGCGAAAGGCGCTTTTGGCGAAGCCATTGCCGAAGACGAA
>CAZJYF010000496.1:0-3538 GCA_964549665.1 uncultured Saprospiraceae bacterium | reverse complement strand
GGGGTTTGTTGCCTTTAAAGAAGTTGAAACAGCCTCAAGGTGGTTGTATTTTATTTCAAATGATGGACGTATAATCAAGGAGGTGGAGATAAATATGTATCCTGCTGTCAGTTTTTCGGAAAAGGGCAACTTTGTTGTGCTATATAACTTATTTGGAAAACGCTTCTCAATTTTTGATACTCAGGGTAATGAGATTTATTCCTGTCAAAACTATCAGGATTTAATAGGCTCAAAAACGCACCCTCTTAATCATGTCAATGTTGACGCTGAAGGAAATTTCCTACTTCATTCTGGGAAGATCTACTACTTTTCAAAGGAAGGCAATTTACTATGGACTGCTCCCTCAGGACATATTTTCTCATCTTCATTTTTCTCTGATAAATGTTTAGTTGCTGTTGAAAGTTCTACTCCTTTGTCAATCGCTTTAAAACTATTTTCACTTGAAAATGGCGAATTGTTACTTTCCGAAAAAGGAAATGGTGCCGTATTTTTTCACGACAATAAAATAATTATTCATAAAGGAAATACTTATGAAGAATATAAATTGCATTAAGTAATGGTAAAAAAATCTCCCGATTGGGGAAAGAAGTTACTTGTCCAAAACGAGGCAAACATACGCTAGCAAATCGGGAGATTTGAGGTGGGTTTGTGGACAAACGTTTGCAACGGATTTCTAATCCGCACGGGCAGTTTTGGTGGAGGATGTTCTGCAAGTTGGATCATTTTAGTGAGCATCAGGGAAACAGAATCTGGTTAAAATAGCAATAAACGCGGCGGAAATTTCCACTTGTTTTCCAAAAGTTAAACCTCTGTTAAATTAGCCGGAAGACTTTTGGCAATAGTTAGCTTTGTAAGGTTTCGTTGGAAATTGTTTACAAACTGGTGGAAAGTCGGCCAAATAGGTCTTTTGGGAGGCAAAGAAGATGCCCTCAATAAAAAACTCAGCGAGGAGGTCAGGCGTTATTTTTGCGGCATCTCCGGAGATTGTCGCCATCGTTTTTTCTATTTCAACAAAAAAGCCATGAATAAGAAGGCAATTTTGGTAATTATTGGATTGATGAGTGCCGCTCTCATGGGAATTGGGTGGTTGCAGTTAAATTGGATAAAATACTCTCTTCGCCTCAACGCGGAGGATTTTGACAATCGCATCGTCCACGCCCTCAACAATGTTGCGGACCGGCTGGAATACCAGGAAAAACTCGAAGCCTTCAATCATATTGACAATGGTTTTGCCCGCTCCTTTTATGAGAAGAAAGTGCACCAAAAAATTGTGGATGGTAAGCTTTCTTTTTCCATTTCGGTCGATCAAATGGATTTGCAAGGTGACCATCATCTTTCAAAAAGCGAGATTTGGAAACTGATTTTGACGGGAAATCAGTGCGACTGTGTCAACTGTAAAGCAAAACGCGCTACTGAACTAACGAAAATGGTAAATTATACCAAAGGATTGGATTACACCGCCATTGCCGAACGAATAAATTTGAATCAACTGCACACCTTTTTGAAGCAGGAATTGGAAGACCAGTCCATTGGCATCGATTACAATTACGGCGTGTATTCCAAAAAGAAAAGGAGTTTTGTCATCGCCAACAACCACTACGTCGTCGAGGACGATAAAACGCAACCGACCAAGGGTGGCTACAAGAATTTGCACAACTCCAAATACCGCGTCAATTTGTTTCAGGAAGGCAAGCTATCGCCGGGCATGTTGATGGTTTATTTTCCCGCCAAAGCGAGTTTTTTGTGGGATGGGGTTTTGAAAAACCTCCTGGCTTCCCTCCTTTTCACCAGCATTATTCTCTTCTGCTTTGCTTATACGATTCAGGTCATTTTCCGGCAAAAAAAGGTCTCTGAGATGAGAAACGATTTCATCAACAACATGACCCACGAATTCAAAACTCCCATCGCCACCATTTCGCTGGCCACCGATGCCATCACCAGCCCGCTTATTTTGGGACATACCGAAAAGCTGAAGCGGTTCGCCAACATCATCAAACTGGAAAACAAGCGGATGAACAATCAGGTGGAGAAAGTGCTGCAAATGGCCCTGATTGATAAAAAAGAGTTTGACCTGAAATTGACGGATGTGAATTTGCACCAAGTCATTGGCAGGGCAGTTGAAAACATATCTTTGCAGGTGGAGAAAAAGGGTGGAGTGATGCATACAAACCTTAAAGCCTCCAAACCCATCGTGGAAGCCGACCTGACGCATGTTTCCAATATTATCAATAATTTATTGGACAACGCAAATAAATATTCCCCAGAAAATCCCGAAATTTCCATCCTTACGCGCAATGGAGGCAATGGAGTTGAAGTTATTATACAAGACAATGGGATTGGAATTAGCAAAGAGGCGAAAAAACATATCTTTGACAAATTTTACAGGGTTCATACAGGCAATCTGCACGACGTAAAAGGATTTGGTTTGGGCTTGAGTTATGTAAAAGCCCTGATGACCGCCCACAATGGGGCGATTGAAGTGAAAAGCGAGTTGGGCAAAGGAAGTAGTTTTAGCCTGTTTTTCCCCTTTCGGGTGGACAGTTGAGAACACCATCTTAGTTTGCGTTTGAAAAGGATACACTGTAACCCGGCCTGAAATATGGAAGGAGATTCAAGCAAAAGTTCCTTCCCGTATTCGCAGAAGCCCCTTTTTTTATCATAAAAATTGCAAAAGAAAAACCTCTACCTATGACACCTAACAGTATCAACAGCCGAATACTGCTCGTCGAAGACGACCAAAATTTTGGCGACGTATTGCGTTCTTATCTGGAAATGCACGATTACGATGTGACCCTCGCCACCGACGGAGTCCAGGGATTGGAAACCTACAACCGGGGCGCCTACGACCTTTGCATATTTGACGTGATGATGCCCCGAAAAGACGGCTTTACCCTGGCACGGGAGGTTCGGGAAAAAGACCGCGACATGCCCATCATTTTCCTGACTGCCAAAACGATGAAAGAAGATGTGTTGCAAGGTTTCAAATTAGGCGCCGACGATTATATCACAAAACCGTTTAATTCAGAGGAATTGCTCTATCGAATCCAGGCAATTCTGAAGCGCAGCCGTCCCAAGCCCGACCCAAGAGAAGAAATCAAAGAGTTCAATTTCGGCAATTACCACTTCAATTTCCCCCTCCGCATCCTCACTTTCGACAAGAATGGGGTGAATGAAGAAAAGTACAAACTTTCGCCAAAAGAAGCGCAATTGCTGCGCATGTTCGCCATGTATTTGAATGATGTCCTGCCTCGTTCTGAAGCTTTGACAAAGATTTGGGGAGAGGACAATTATTTTACCGCACGAAGCATGGACGTCTTTGTCACTAAACTCCGGAAGTATTTGGCCAAGGATGAGAATTTAGAGATCGTAAATATTCACGGAAACGGCTTCCAATTGTTGGTGAAGGAAGAAGAGAAGGCGTAGTAGAAAAGACCATTTTCAATAAAAAAAACGGGAATGCTTTCGCAAAAGTGTTCCCATTTTTTTTGAAGGCATTAGGTGAATCTTAGGCTCGTTCGATGAATTTTTTTAGCAAAGG
>CAZJYF010000495.1:0-3540 GCA_964549665.1 uncultured Saprospiraceae bacterium | reverse complement strand
ACTTCTTTGATAAAAAGGTCAAATTCCGGCGTGCCGGGTACGGCATCTTCGCCAAGGACGGAAGCGTTCAAACTATCCGCTTCCATATTGAATGGCACCGCATTTTCAATAATTTTTGGGTGGGCTTTCAACTTTCTGCCGGTTGATGCCGAACCGGTAAAGGTCACCACATCCTGCGAAGTAACCGGCTCCAAAATGCCGATGCCCGTGCCGCAAACCAACTGCAAAGCGCCCTCCGGCAATATGCCCGAATCGACGATATCTTCGACCATCGCCTGCGTGAGAAAAGAGGTGAGTTCGGAAGGCTTCACGATAGCCGGAACGCCGGCCAGCAGGTTGACGGAAATCTTCTCAAGCATTCCCCAAATTGGAAAATTGAAGGCGTTGATGTGGATGGCGACCCCACGCTTGGGAACCAGGATGTGGTGGCCGATGAAGCTGCCTTCTTTCGACAATTTGGCCGCTTCGCCCTCCACGTACCAAGTTTCATTTTGAAATCGTTTGCGCAAGCTGGCATACGCAAATAAATTCCCTATTCCGCCATCGATGTCGATCCAACTGTCCGCTTTTGTCGCGCCCGTTTGGTAACTGATGGGGTAGTATTTTTTGCGGATGCCGTAAAGATGGAGGGCGAGTTGTTTAATCATGCGCCCCCGTTCGTGGAAAGTCATTTTTCGGAGGGCAGGGCCGCCGGTCTCGCGGGCAAAGTGCATCATGGCGCCGAAATCCAAGCCTTCGCTTCCAGCCGTAGAGAGCAGTTCTCCTGTGATGGCATGGTATTGAGGGTCTCCGTCACCTTCGTGCGGCAACCATTTTCCGAGGACGTAGTTTGGTAATTTCATAAATTATTTGGTTTTATTGAAACCAAGGTAGAAGGCATTTTGAAAATCTATCCATAACCCACAACTTCGTCTGTACCGATTCCGAAATTTCTTTACATTATCTGAACGTTTTTTGGGTACTAATCCCGAAGGGATGAAATGTGAATGACCCCGTATGCCATACGGGGAAACAGAATAATACGTTTTGCAAGCCTGAAAGGCTTGAATGTGTGTTCACATAACTCCCATTCAACCCTTGCAGGGTTACCGAATACTTTGGTCTCTCATCCCCGCATTTTATACGGGGTTATTCACATTTCATCCCTTCGGGATTTGCACTTTCTGATGCATCGGAGCAAGTTAGGGTAATCAAAAGATCTTGAAAATGCCTTGTATTTGCAATCCTTCAACTTGCAAAAGTAAGGAATCGAAAAAACAATAATCTTCCACCCTGACGCGGTCCTGATACTCCTACCGACTTAATACTTTCCCAATTTGGTTAAAATGATGCCGATTGTGCCAAGCCACTTTATCGAATTCGTCCTTCAGTGTTCTTATTCCCGTTTCGCTATGCACAAACTCATTGGCACCAAAGGTTTCAAATGCCTTCTATCTACAACGCTACATCCACCAAAAGTAAGTAATCGATAAAAAATTGCCCTCCCTTCAAAAACTTCGGGACAAGCCACACCTAACCTCTTTTATCGTCGCTTCTCTTTAAAGCTTTCATAATTTGGTTTAGATGATGCTGATTGTGCCAAGCCACTTTTTCAAATTCATCTTTTAATGTTCTAATTCCCGTTTCGCTATGCACAAATTCATTTCCCCCAAAAGATTCATAATATTCATCTGCGAGATAGATGATGGAGGAACGAACAGAACCGTAAATTTCTTTATTTATCGGCAAGGGGAATTGATTATATCGAAGTTTGTCAGCCCAGGCATCTTGGTCAAAAGCCCAAATGATGGGTCGGGGTTCGGAAATTACTCTTCTTATTCTTTCATACAGTACCGTTTCCACATCTGCTAAATGGTTCAAGATTTGCCGGATATTCCATTTTCCATCTCCATAGGTTTTGCCCATGTCAGAATCAGGCAATTCGAAAAATTCTAAGGTGCGTTCTTTGGTGTTCGTCAGTTTTGTGATCAACTCCATATTTATCGTTTTTAATGCCCGGTTCCAAGGCAAGCATTGAACCAAATGGAAGGCATTTTGAAAATGCCTTCCATTTGCAACCCGCTTACAAGGGAACAAGCAGACCTTCCTCCGCGATATTAAATCCCGCCTCCAGGACTCGCCTGCGGGCTTCGCTATTTTGGATCAAAACGGGGTTGGTATGATTGAAATGAATAAAATGGATTTTGGTTTTGTCCGTACCGGATAAATCCTTGAAAAGTTCCATGCTCTCTACCAAAAAAGGATGTGGAATCTCGCTCATATCCCGGCCCGGAATTTCCCCGTTTTGAAAAAAAGAACCGTCCAGAAAAGCATAGTCCACGGCTTTGACAACTTCGAGGATTGGGTGGTCCCAAAGGTGCCATTTGTCAATATCGGGAATGAAAAGAACCTTTTTGTTGGGACCTTCGATTTCGAAGCCCACCGTTTCGGAAAATTCTTCCCGATGCGGCACTTTGACGGGGGTGACTTTTATTTTGCTGTTCAAAACGATGCTAGAATCCGCTTGAAGTGGAAAGAGTTTGATGTTGTGCAGACGGACCAATTGACTCCATGGTCCATTGTTTTCCAAAAACGCCCGCATCCGCGGCATGGCAAAAACGGGAACATTCTCCGCCCCCATCACCTCTCTGCCCAAGTTCATCAGCCCCGTATAGTGGCCGATATGCGCGTGGGTGAGGAAGATGCCGGCAAGTTGTATTGGTGAATCATGGTCCAAGTTTTCAAGGCGGTGCAATTGCTCTTTAAAATCGGGGGTGGCATCAAAAAGCCATCCTTCATTGGTAGCAGGGTCCACGAGGGCGAGGCAGGAAACCAATCGTCGTTCATGCTCGTCCTTCCAGGGGAGTTGGCAGCAGGATTTCCGACAACCCGCCTGCGGATAACCAGCGTCTTGGGCGATGCCCAACACGACCAGGTAAGGGGTGTTCGATGCAGTTGATTTGTCTAGTCCGGCATGGGAGCTATCGGCTGATTGGGGCTGGCAACCTAAAAGAAATAGAATGGAGAAAAGTAAAAGTTTTCGCATGAGAAGTTTTGAATAAATTACAAAGGGTGCAGGACAGTTATTGCTCAATCTGACCAAAGGTGGAGGTCGGAATACAAATACTCTTGAGCAGTTTCAAATCCTAGCGAGCACCTATTTTTATCGAACTGCCGGAAAAGTTGATCCCGAAGAGGAGGCAACTTTGAACTCTTGAACTCCTCAACCTCTAACTCCCTCATTGCTCTTTCCATGTTTTGAAAAGGATTTCCTGCTGCGGGCGGTCTTTGGGCATTTCCCGCAAAGGTTCGCAGGGTTTCAAACTTTCCCGGCAAGCCTGCGGCAGTTGCTGATAAAGTTTCGTTCCCTGCGTTTTCCAGGCTATCATTTCGTCGCTGACTTCCTTGATGACTTTCCCGGGATTGCCCACAACGAGGCTCCTTTTTGGAACTTTTGAACCTGCTTTTATAAAACACAAAGCTCCAATAATGCACTCCGCTTCAATAATAGCATGGTCCATGATGACCGCATTCATGCCCACGAGGACATTTTCCCCAATC
>CAZJYF010000494.1:0-3546 GCA_964549665.1 uncultured Saprospiraceae bacterium | reverse complement strand
ATTCCCCCAACTTCTTCTTCAAATTTTCTTCCTTTTAACATATTTAATTCGGATATTGAAGCAGTATCTTTTGGATAGTCGATGACTACCCTTTATATAGTTTTCTCTTTATTGAGCCAACTAATATAGGTACTTTTAATTGGCTTTTTAATAATCGGCTGCAAAAATGGGGAATTTTTAATAAAAACCCATCAAAACGTCATAGACAATGTCTCACCCTAAGGATGTCTTGCAGAGATATTTGGTTCACCGAAGAAGGATAATTTGTGGAAGGCTTTGTGGTACCTTGGCTAAACTTGTTCACTTGGGTGTATGAATTTGTTTTTCAATCCGCTCACCTTCCGTGGTCAGGAAGTGGCCTGCCAAGTCGGTGGTGAGGCAGGAATGCACCGGAAGGATACCAACGACATCTCCTGTTTTCACTTTTTCAAAAAAGGACGGGCTGGCCTTTATGACCCCATGTTCTTGGGAAATGGAACGCAGATAAGATTCCCCGTCCGGCAAATTCCAGCCGTTCCCATTAAATAAAACCGGCAGCCCAAAACAATTCGTCCCCTTTTCATTCTCCAAGCGGTCGGTGGAAAGATGCACGGCACCGCCGTAGATGATAACCTCCTGTCGGTCAGCGTGTTTGGCAACGACCGGGCAAGCCAGGGCTACGGCAATTTGGTGGAACGAACAGGTGCCGATTTGCCATTGCATCAGGTCGTAAAAGACAAAATTTCCGGGTCGAATTTCATCCACCCCTTCCCAGTTTTCGGCAAGGCTGCAAGTGGGGGTATCCCCAATGGAAATAATTAAACCGGGGTAGCTGGAGCGATAGATTTTTTTGAGTTGCTCCAATTTGGCTGTGGCAGATTCGTGGATTTTTTGAACCGCCCCCGCCGAACGGGAAGCATAGGCGTGGCCGGCGTGCGTGAGAAAACCTTTGAATTCAATTTTTTTTGATTGCTCTATTTCCTTCAAAACCGCCTCGATTCCCGTCCTGTCCTCAGGCAACAAACCCGTTCGATGGGTTCCCACGTCAATTTTGATGAAAAGCCCCACCGGGTGTATTAATAGCGCGCGCAAGTTCGCAACCGGCTCTGGATTCACTGCCAGTAAATTGAGTTTAACGGTGGCTGCAAGCTGATTTATCTTATTTATTTCCAACAAATTAACTGGGAATGCTACCGTGATATCCTGCCAGCCATCAGCGGCAAAATATTGCGCCATACTCAAGGAAGAAACGGTGATGGCTTGCACCCCAACCTCCCGAAACCATCTGCCAATTTCCTGCGATTGATGCGTTTTAAAATGCGGCCGAAAAAAGAGACCGTTGCGCTCCGCTTTATCTGCCATCGAACGGATGTTGGCGCGGCATTTGTTTTGGTCCAGCAAAAGGGTTGGTTCAATTATTTTCATGCCATTCCATGTTAACGAGAGAGTGAGAGAAGCGAGAAGGTCAGAATGCTAGAATCCTCTTCCTCATTCTCTCCTCACCCAAACACCTTCCTCATTCCATTTCCGAGGGCTTCCACATCTTCCATCGTCCCCGTACTCACCCGGCACCAATCCCTCAGCGGCGGAAATGGCCGACCTACCTGCACCCCTTCGGCTGCAAAGGAATCAATCACTTCGGTAACTTCCCGTCCGGTTTTGAAAAAGATAAAATTGGTGTGCGACGGCACGTAAATGAGGTTCAATTCATCGAGGGTTTGATAGATGTATTGCTTTGCCTTGGCGTTCATTTTCAAGCTGTACCGGTAGAAGTCCGGGTCTTGCAAAGCGGCCTTAGCTGCAAAGATGGCGAGCATATTCGGGCGGTCCACCTGGTTTTTGCGCAACCTTTTTATGATGTCCGGACGGGAGATGAGGTAGCCGATGCGAAGCCCGGCAAGTCCGTAAACCTTTGAAAAAGTCCGGGAAACAATCACGTTTTTTCCTTTCTTCACAAATTCCAACATGGACGGATAGTTCGGTTCGGTGATGTAGTCGAAGTAGGCTTCGTCGGAAAAGACGAGCGTTCTTTCCGATACCGCATCGCAAAAAGGTTCTAGCTCGTTTGCCGGAATAATGGTTCCGCTTGGGTTGCAAGGGTTGCAGAGGAAAATGAGGCTGGTATTACTGGTGATTCGGCGTTCCATTTCTTCCAGGTCGTGTTCCATTTTATCGTTCAGGGGAACGCGGTGGATGAAAGCACCAAATTGCTCGGCATAACCGATGAGCGCTTTGAAGACCGGGTCGGCTGCAATAATTTCATGGCCGCCGAGTCCGTAGGTTAGCCCGGTAATTTTCAGCCCTTCGGTCGAACCGACGGTGATGATGATATGGTCCGGTGTGACCCCTTCTTTTTCAGCGAGTAGCTTCTGCAATTCTTCTCTTTCCGAAAACGGGTAGCGGCAGGCTTTGTCAAAGCCGCGCACCATAGCCTCCCGCACCTTTTGCGAAGGTCCGTAGGGGTTCTCATTGGCGTTCAATTTGACGACTGGATTCCAGGCTAAATCTGCGGGAGCTTTGCCGGGAAGGGTCGTTTCGGTAAAACTTCTTGGGATGCCCAAGAAGGTAAAGGCACCGGTTATTCCGGCGGTTTTGAGCCATTGTCTGCGGTTGAGGTGGTTCATGATAAGTCGATAATTTAGAAATTAGAAATTTAGATGACAGGAAATATCTGTACCTTGAACATCCAGCCTGTCACGATTCCTCTAGGAGTCAAATATGAGAAGCAGGTATTTCATCACGAGTGTGGGTCAATCACTTTCAATCCCTGGACATTTTTAAAATCAGAAATTTTCCGTGAAACCAAGTCAAACTTATTGACCAAAGCAGTAGCGGCTACAATGGCGTCGGGAAGTTTTATTTTATGAGTCTTTCGAATTTCAATAGTCTTGTCGGTCACCTCCTCCGTCAATCCAAAAACAATAGCATCATCAAAGAATTCAGTCAGGAGTTTGTAAGCGGAAGGAACGGTGCTAAAACCCAGTACTTCAATTTTGGTGATGACCGACACGTTTGGAATATCATTGATTATGCTATCCATTAATTTCATACCGGAAGCGGGGAGGCTGCCCTTCAGGTAATCAATGGCGGCATTGCTGTCAATCAAATATTGCGTTCCCATTCGCTACGACTTTGGAGGATGTGTTGTTGAAGTTGTTCGCCAATATCATCGGGAAGTTTACCGGCGTATTTATCAGACAGTTTTTGTTCAGTTTGCACATTTTTTTTCAAAACACGAATGAGGTGGAGTTCCTCCAAATGGAGCAATAATTTCAGAGCCTTGTGGTGGGTCAGCTGTACGACAACTGTTCCCATTTTGATATTATTTTCCATGACGTAAATTCTGAATTTCTGTTTTAGCGAAAAATGGATAAACCTCTTTTTTTGTAAACATTTTAGTCGTTTTGCAATATCATTTTATAAATATTTTTCACAAGTTTCGCTTACAAAAATAGCCTAATAATCAAGTAAAACCAACTAAGGATAAATAAGTGCGTTGAATTTGCTTGCGATTTTTCAATAGAACATTTTTCTACTCAGCAAACTGAACGAAAAATAAAATAAGAA
>CAZJYF010000493.1:0-3555 GCA_964549665.1 uncultured Saprospiraceae bacterium | reverse complement strand
GGAAAGCGGTTGGGAG
This sequence comes from uncultured Saprospiraceae bacterium, assembly GCA_964549665.1. Taxonomy (GTDB): domain Bacteria; phylum Bacteroidota; class Bacteroidia; order Chitinophagales; family Saprospiraceae; genus CAZJYF01. The sequence goes on along the minus strand of CAZJYF010000493.1, from coordinate 3,539 downwards.
GGAATGGATGACGAACAAATCCTGGACAAAGCTCATAGCCAGGGACGGACAGTAATGACACATGATAGCGACTTCGGAACTTTGGCAATCGCAGCCGGCAAACCTTTTACCGGAATTATTTATTTGAAGCCCGGCCATATCAAAACGGAATTTACCCTTCAATCCGTGGCAGCTCTCTTGGAAAAAGTGGAAGATGTAGCCCCTCCATTTATCATCGTAGTCCATCACGGACAGTCTGGCATCCGTATCCGGTACAGGCAGAAATAATCTTACCCCGCTCGTGGCAACCTTTAGTTGCTCAACGCCTAAAAGTCCGGGACTCCTGTCCCGGTGAATTGATTGCTTCCCTCCCTCTTGATTGGGGTTGTAGCTTTGAACTGATGTATGGAGATTTCATGAACCTTTATAAAAGCTTTGTGGTTATTCTTCAAAATCATATCTTTAAGCCATGACAACGATTCAACTACAAATCAGCGATGACCTTATCAAAGCTTACGGAGTGGAAGCAATTCGCCTACGACTACAAAAGTTTTTGGAATTGGATAAGCTGCGATTAATAGCATTGGATATTGAAAAAACAGTTGCCAAAGCCGGTTTAGGCAATGACCAACTTTGGGATGAAGCACGACAAAAGTCATGGGCAGAGTTTAAACCACCACAATTGAAAGGCCTGTTACCATGAAATCTTTTGTCGTTGATGCTAATGCCATCTTTTCTACTCTTATCAGTGCAATGAAAAATATCTGCAAGCCTTTACCATTAACACTTTTTTCCTACCCGATTTTGCACTGAACGAAATTCAGAAATATCAAACACATATTTTGGAAAAAACAAAATTGCCGCCGGAGACACTTCGGGGTTTTACGGTGCGGCTATTTTCAAGTGTGGTCATAATTCCCAATTTTTTGATTTCCACACAAAGCTACTTTCAGGCGTTTCAACTCTGCAAGGATATTGATGAAAAGGATACTGTTTATCTTGCTCTTGCCATTGAATTTGATGTAGAACTTGTCTCAAAAGATGAAGAATTGATTGAAGGCTTGAGGCGAAAAGGTTATACTAAAGTGCTTACACTCACCGAGTTTTTCCAACGAGTTGATGAAAGTGAGTCCCCTTAGTAGACGGCAAGAGAAATTTCCTGCTTGTCCCACATCTTACCCCGCTCGTGGCAACCTTTAGTTGCGCAACGCATCAAAGTCGGGGACCTCCGCTGGGGCGACATATACCCTTCTGGCGCCACCTCTTTCTTCTACTGCTCGTGCGGATTTGCAATCCGTGTACATACGTATGTAATGGATTGCAAATCCGCACGAGCTAAACTTTGAGAGATGCGGGCCAAGCAGAGAAATTGCCATAATAAACAGACCGTCGAATAAATCTTTGAAAAGAATAAAAATTTGAAAAGAAAATCATCTCCGCTTGCAACCATCGTCTTTTCTCCATTGTCTTTTACCTGTGATTGTTTTCTATCAGTATAAAAGGCATTGTCGAAGAAAAAGACTACTTTTGTATCAAAGAAAATTAATTTGACTTTTCAATATTGATTAGAACCAAAGCTCTGAAAACCAGCTAAAGCACTTCCTAATGAAAAAGTATAACACCCGTTCCATTTTACTGCTTTTGTTAGTAATCACCAGTCTTAGTTCCTATATTTTTTTGAATACGGCAACGACCAATCCGCCAAATCCGGTGATTGAAATAGAAGAAACTGCCGGTCAGCAAATCTTTTTGCCGGACATTGAGTTCGTGAAGAAATTAGTGGAGGTGGGCAAAACGGTTTTGATTCGTTCAACCGAATAAGAAACAACGAAGAAGTTTCCTATTTGTAAGAAAAGGGGCAAACTAAATTGGATTAGTTTGCCCCTTTTTTTGGGGTAACCAAGATAGAGGCTTAATCACCAAAAAAATCAAAAAACAAATTATTTTTCCAATGCCACATATTCATATCCCCAAAATCCTTTTCGGACGGGCAGGTCGATAAAAGACCCCCTTTCGATGCCTGGAAACAGTCGTTTTCGGCTTTTGATGCGTTCCAATTTTCCATTTCTGAAAAAGAAAACCAAATAAGCATCGGGGGTGATTCGCGCCCCTTCGAAAATGCCTAATTCACCGGAAAAAGACGTCTCTTTAAAAAATTCAAATTGTCGCATTTCGACCGGATGGAAAGACAGAAGCCGGTTGGACAGGCTGCCAAAAAGGGGAGCGAAGAGAGTGAGGGGGAAAATGAAAAAACAAAAAATCTGAATTTGTTCGGTGATATCTTTGGCTTTGTAGCGGTAATGCCATCCTAAAATTAATCCCGCCACAAAACCGGAAATGGCAAATTGCGCGATTAATTTCCCTGCTTCAAACGTATTGCTAAGCCATTGAAATTCAAAAACATAAAGGACTATCAATCCAATTATTGCCAAAGCAAGGAAAGATAGTAGAAGTCGTTCCTGGATTATTGTTTTCAGTTCTACAATGATTTAATGCTACAATGCTTCAATGATTTAAGGCTTGTTACTTTTTATTGTAGGTTGAACTTTTTGCTTTTGACATTATTTTGCTTAATCCTGTAGCTTCTGTCAGAAGCCTTTCCAACTCTTTATCATCATTTGACAAGTTTGCCTCTTTAATTACCTCCAACCAATATTCGGATTCATCAGCTTCCTCTGCTACAATGCATATTTTACTGAAAAATTCACTTTTAGATATTGCTTTGCATGCTGCCCGATAATTTGCTCCAGCGTTGACGTTGCTGATTTAACAAGTTGGTAGGTGATAACAGATGAGTCCTTACAAGTTTTCAAGGAATCGCAAAACCGAATTACATCCACAGCAAATTACTTAGTTCTTTTTTTCATCTTTGCTATGAACATTTCTTTTTCTGTCATTTCGCAATTATAATTTCATAAAAGCATTCCCTCATTAAATCATTAAATTCGTGTTTGTACAGTGTTTCACGATGAAACCTGTTCGAATTGCAACTTCGCCAAGCTGTTGTAAGCGCCATTTTCCAGAAGAGAAAGTTCTTCGTGTGAACCTTGTTCAATTATTTTTCCTTTGTCAATGACGTAAATGCAATCGACATCGCGGACAGTGGCTAACCGGTGAGCGATGATGATGGAAGTACGTCCCTCCATTAATTTATTCAGTGCTTCCTGCACCACTTTTTCCGAACCTGCATCGAGGGAGGAGGTGGCTTCATCGAGCAGGAGGATGGAAGGGTTTTTCAAAATGGCTCGAGCAATCGCCACCCGCTGCCGCTGCCCTCCGGAAAGCTTTACGCCCCTTTCGCCGACGATGGTTTCCATTCCATCGGGAAAGGTTTGGATGAACTCCCAACAATTGGCCTGCTTGGCAGCTTCCATGATTTCATCATCTGCTGCGTCCGGTTTGCCGTAGAGAATATTTTCGCGGATGGTTCCTCCAAATAAAATAACCTCCTGCGGAACGATGGCGATATTTTGGCGTTAAGCCGTCGTATTCTAGCCGGTAATGCTTTTTCCATCTACTTTTATATTGTTGCCCTCGGTATCATAATCGTTCAATGTCAT
>CAZJYF010000492.1:0-3568 GCA_964549665.1 uncultured Saprospiraceae bacterium | reverse complement strand
TTAAAGGATGGCTGGAACGTTGCTGGATGGTACCCTTCTCTTTTGAAATAAATTCAATCAAACAAATCCATTTGGTTTAATCATCAGCTTAAAGGCTTTCGGTGAGAATTAATCCGGTCAACTATAATACCCTGGTTTTATTAGTCCACACGCGTCGAATTATTATTTGAAATTAGGCAGCCAAAAGATACGTTGCAGCGAGTAGTCGAAATGGATAAGGGTATCACCTTGTTGCTCAATTTGGCAACGCTTGAATTTTTCCAAAAGAAGAAAATACATCTTAAAAAGATCAGAAAGCCGGTACCGGCCAGGGCTGTTGGATTACTCGTTCATAAGCATTTGGTAAAGCGGGACGTATTGGACTTGTTACAGTTCGAAATTAAAGACAAAATAATTCCACTCGTGGTAAAAACCATCCATGGCAAAAACTTATTCCTCTTTTAAGAAAGGCGTTAAAAAAATGGTTTAGACACTTAAAACTTTAACCGGTCTCTCACCTCCCACGGATTCAGGCGGTTCAAATCGATGCTGAAGGTCACCCGTTTGAAGTAGTTACTTCTCCCGCTTTGGTCGTAAAGGGAATCTACATTGTTGGAATTGAGCACTGGAAAATAGAGACCGAATAGGCCGTCGGCGAAGTCGAGCATAAAACCAAAACTCCACCAAAGTTGGTCATTGAAACTGAGGTCGGCGGCGATTTGCCGTTTGTCGTTGTAATAGCCGATGTCGAAGTAAGGTTTTACGGGTAGCTTTAGCGGAAGGTCTTTGGGCAAGTCGCCTTTGAGGTTGATGGCGACGATGAAATCGTTGCTCCTTCCAGGAGAAAAAGGGCTGCCGAAAGCCGTCTTCATGCCGCCTTCTTTTAGCGAGATTTGCTGCGACCAAAAGCCGTTGGTTTCCGTGCGGCCAAAATAGGCATCGTCGTAGCGGTAATCGTTGAAGCCTTGTGAAGTCAGATTGAAGGCGCCCGGAAAAATTTCCCCCCTGTTGCGGGCGGTATTTTTCAAAAAGCCACCGAAGAAAAAGCGCAAATTGATGTTTCTGCCGCGGTCATAGGTGTAGGCGGTTTTAAATTCCAGCGAGGCTTTCAGGTAGTTTTGAGAACGCCCGAAAATCCCTCCAAACCTTCGCTCTTCCAATCTAACCTTCAAGCCAAAAGGGTTCAACCCGCGCCGGTTTTCCGCTTCGTACAACAACTCATTGATTAGGGCGGCATCCCAATCATCGCCCCCGTAATTGCCGGCCGGATCGAAGGTTGCAAATTGTTGGCTCAGCCAAATACTCCTGAATTGGATGCTTTGAAAAAAATTGCTCGCGGGGGTTTTGCCCAATTCTACCTTCAAAGAGGGGACAACTTCCACAAATTTCAAATGCGTACTTCTAAACTCACCCTCGGCATTGTGGAGCGAATCGATTGAACGGAAATGGAAACTCTTCGCACTTAGCCCGAAGGTCAGCCGTTGAATGGCTTTTGTCTTTGGGTACAAATGATAACTCAACTTGCCCAAACCGTCCAATTCCTTTGTCCCAAACGAAAACATCGGTGCGAGTTCAAATTCGAATTTGCGGGCAGGGAAGCTCGAATTGTAAACCAACATTCCCAGCAGGGATTGGTCGTATTTGTTCCACACCGGAAAGGGCAGCCAAAACAAGTCGCTGCGGCGGGAATTTTCGACGGAGGTAAAGAATTTTAGTTGTACAGGCTCGAATTTTTTGAAACTTCCCGAAGTGCGGATACTATTATTCCTCCGGTTCACATCCAGGGTGTAGTGTTCGGCATCCAATGTCAGTCGCTCATAATCTCCTTTCGGAAAATGAACCGCCTTCGTTCCTTCAAAACCTTCGAACCACCTCGTCTCGGCTGGTTTCCCGTTTTTCATTCCCGAAACCGGAAATGGCGATGCCACTTCTCCTTTGTTAACGACCTGAATTTCAAAGCCTTCCGAACTCTTTTTGATGGCAGTGACCGCGTAATCCGGTTTTTCATTCGAAAAAAGATAGCCATCGAAAAGCCAACTCAAATCCTTGCCACTTCCGGTCTCAAGATGCTGCCGCAAATCTTCCGGACGGGGATGTTTGAATTTCCACTTTTCGTAAAAAGCCTTCATCAGCGAATCATAACTTTCCGTGCCCAGATACTTCTCAAGATGCCTGAAAACCAAACTCGGTTTCAGATAAGCTCCGACGGCGTAACTGAAGCGAGTCATTTCATTGGAGGACGTTTCCGGCGGTTGATCCAAATGGAGCCGCGCCAGGTGCAGATAGGCGGCTTCATACAAACCGAGGTCAGACTCCCGGGTCAAAAAATCGGGAACATCCACCATTCTCTGCCCCGGATAATAACGATTCATGTAGCGGATTTCGTAATACGAGTTGATGCCCTCGTCCATCCACGGATGCACGCGCTCATTGAAGGCAAGGAGTCCATAAAACCAGTTGTGACCCACCTCGTGCGCAATAACACCATCGAGGCTTTTGGCGTCTCTTGATAAACCGATGACCGTAATCATCGGGTACTCCATTCCCCCGCCGGCACTCAACGCGCTTTGCACAGCCGTAGCCTGTGGCCAAGGATATTCGCCTACCTTTTCCGAATAAAATGCCACAGCGTGATTGACGTATTCGATGCTCTTTTGCCACAAGTCCGCTTCCTCGTTGGTGAACATCGTCCAGGTGTTCACCTTTCTCCCGGAGGGGAGGGTCACCTCACTTTTTTGCACGTGAAATCGTTTGTCGGCAAACCAGGCAAAATCGTGTACCCTGTCTGCTTTGAATCGAATGGTTTTCAGGGTACGGGAAGAACGGGGGAAGGAATTTTTTTCGGGGAATCCCTTTGCCTTCAAAGCCTCTGTTTCTTTGACCTTTTGATTTAAAAAAGCTCGCTCACTCTCGGTTTGCAATACCCCCGTAGCCGCCACCACATAATTTTCAGGCAAGGTGATTTTTACATCGAAAGACCCAAACTCTGAATAAAATTCACCTTGATCTAGATAGGGCATCGGGTGCCACCCTTCGCGGTCATAGACCGCCGGTTTGGGGTACCATTGGGTAATTTGGTAGGATTTGTCCACGTGCCCCAGGCGAGAAAAAGAGGCGGGTATTTTCAGGCGAAAAGGGGTGCGAATGATAATTTGGTCTCCGGGGTTCAAAGGATTATTCAGAAGGACCTTTGCTATGTCCGGGTTTTGTACATCCATCACCAAGGTGCTTGGCTGACCATCCACTGTAAAGTCCAGCTTATCTATAAATCCGAGGTCGCCCTCTTTGGAAAAAAAGAAGCGGGTGTTTCCAAGGCGAAGTTGCTGTTTGGCGAAAGCCGTATTGACGTTTTTGTAGGCGTTGGGCCAGAGGTGGAAGTAGAGAGAGTCGAGCTGGTCAGGCGAATTGTTGAGATATTCTATTTCAATATTGCCTGTCAGGAGGTGGTGCTTATCGTCTAAAGTGACGTCGATTTTGTAATTGACCTCCTGTTGAAAATACGGCCTAGTTTGCGATAAAACAGGGGTAAAAAAAAGCAGAAAAAGAGATGGAAGGCTTAGCTTTTTCATTTGGTTATTCATAATGCCTG
>CAZJYF010000491.1:0-3568 GCA_964549665.1 uncultured Saprospiraceae bacterium | reverse complement strand
CTATCCCTACACGGCGCTCCTCCGATCTTGAAAGATGCCGTAGAGAAAGCAAATAGCAAATTGCCGTATAATATGGACGAGGACCCCACAGTGCTGGACATCAATTTTGCGGAAATTCCGATTACAACGGTCAACATATCCGGCAATTACCCCAACGATAAATTGAGAACCTTTGCCGAGGATTTGCAGGATCGGATTGAAGATATTGACGAGGTTTCTAAAGTCGATATGAAAGGGGCTATGGAACGGGAGGTGAAAGTAGATGTGGATCTTCCAAAAATGGAATCACTGCAAGTCTCTTTCACCGATTTGCAGAATGCCATCTCTTCTGAAAACGTGACCATGTCTGGTGGCGAAATAGTCAATGACGGCTTTCGCCGGGCTATCCGCGTTAAAGGGGAATTTGAAAACGTCGGGGAGTTGGAGAACATGATTGTGAAAAGTGAAAAGCAACGCCCCATTTATCTCAAAGACATCGCCAAGGTGCGTTTTGGCTACAAAGAACGGACAAGCATCGCCCGTTCCGACGGACTACCGGTCATTTCTCTAAATGTCATCAAGCGGGAGGGCGAAAACCTCCTTGCCACGGCAGACCAATTAAAAGAAGTGATCGAAAAGGAAAAGAAACACCTGCCGGCGGATTTGAAAATAAGCCTATTTAATGACCAGTCAATTAACACCCGAAGCCAGGTTAATAACCTCGAAAACAGCATCATTTCAGGGGTGATTCTGGTAGTGCTAATATTGTTGTTTTTTCTCGGATTGCGAAATGCCATGTTCGTAGGCATGGCCATTCCCCTTTCAATGTTGATGGGGATCATGTTACTCGACCTTTCGGGAACAACCATGAACATCGTGGTTCTTTTCTCTTTAATTCTGGCACTTGGCTTATTGGTTGATAATGCCATCGTGGTGGTGGAGAATATTTATCGCTACATGCAAGAAGGCTATTCCGGACTTGAAGCAGCGAAATACGGGGCAAGCGAAGTGGCTGCTCCCATTATTGCCTCCACAGCGACAACCCTCGCGGCTTTTATTCCCCTCGCTTTCTGGCCTGGCATTATGGGTGAATTTATGAAATACATGCCAATCACCCTGATAATTGTGCTGTCCTCTTCGCTTTTTGTTGCTTTGGTCATCAACCCGGTTTTCACCTCCCGGTTTATGAAGGTGGACGAAAGAGCAGAGCAGGCGACAGTGCGCAAAAGAAAGCGCCGAAATGTGCTGATTTTTGCCACCTTTTTATTGGTTGTAGGAATCATTGGTCATTTTTCTGGTGTGCAGCCTGTTCGGAATCTAGCCGGCATAGGCTTTGGCATTACCCTGCTCAATTTTTTTGGATTGCGCCCGGCTTCCTTTTATTTTCAAAATAAAATACTGCCCATACTCGAACGCGTTTATGACCACTTTATTCGGGCAGCTTTGAGACGGTCGGTACTCGTTTTTGGGGGAACAATATTGTTGTTGATAGGGGCGATTGGTTTGCTTGCCTTGAAAATGCCCAAAGTAAAATACTTCCCTTCTGCCGACCCGATATATGTGAATGCCTTTGTTGAATTGCCTTTGGGCACTGATATCGAAGTGACCAACCGCTTCATGAAAGAATTGGAAACGAAGGTTGAAAAAGCTATTAAACCATACGCGCATATTGTCGAAGCCATTTTATCGCAAATTGGGGAAAACACGGCTGACCCCAACGCCATTCCCGAACCGGGCGCTTCTCCCAACAAAGCCCGCTTAACTGTATCGTTTATTCCTTCCGAAGAACGCGGCGGTATTTCCACTTTCGAAGTGATGGAAAAAATTAGAGAAGCAACCCGAGGCTACGCGGGCGTACAAATAGTAGTTGACAAAAATGCCGATGGTCCTACAACTGGCAAACCCATCAATCTCGAAATTCAAGGGGATGACATTGAAAAATTGATTCCCCTTTCGGAAAAAGTGATCAAATACATCAACAGCCACAACATACCCGGAATCGAAGGGTTGAAATCAGACGTCCAAATTGGCAAACCCGAACTGATCGTCAACATCGATCGGGAAGCCGCCCGGAGGTACAGCGTTTCCACATTCGATATTGCGAACACCCTCCGCACAGCAGTCTTTGGGCGGGAAGTTTCCAAATTTAAAAAGGGGGAGGACGAATACTCCATCTTCGTCCGGTTGAATGAAAAATATCGCTTCGACATCGATGAATTGCTCAATCAGAAAATTACGTTCCGCAGCCCCGCTACAGGGAAAATTTCGCAAGTACCCATTTCTGCCGTGGCCAAGATAAAGTACACATCTACCTACAATGCCATAAAACGAAAAAATCTCGACCGGGTCATTACCATCTACTCCAATGTGTTGGAAGGATACAATGCCAACGAAATCATAGCTGAAATGGACGGGTTGATGCAAAATTATAACCTTCCCGAAGGTTTTTCTTATGAATTCACGGGCCAGCAGCAGCAACAGGCAGAAGATATGAATTTCCTCAACACAGCCTTCTTGATTGCCATCTTTTCCATTTTCCTCATCATCGTCGGGCAATTCAACTCTGTCGTCTCTCCCTTTATCATCATTTTGTCCGTCTTGTTCAGCACCATCGGGGTCTTCCTCGGTTATGCTTTCACCGGCCGCGATATTTCCGTCATTTTTACTGGAGTAGGCATCATTTCCCTTGCTGGCATCGTGGTCAACAACGCGATTGTTTTGATTGATTACATCAGGCTATTGGAAAACCGAAAGAGGGAAGCACTTGGGAAAGATGGCTCTGAGCAACTGAGTGACGAGGAGGTGCGTGAAGCTATCGTAAAGGGAGGGGCCACGCGTTTGCGGCCTGTATTGTTGACTGCCATCACAACCGTGCTTGGTTTGATTCCACTTGCCATTGGTTTCAACTTCAACTTCTTCACTTTGATTAAAGAACTCGACCCCCACCTCTTTATCGGGGGTGATAACACGGCAATTTGGGGTCCCATGGCTTGGACGGTCATCTACGGTTTGTCATTTGCCACCTTCCTGACCTTGATAGTGGTCCCTTCGATGTATTGGCTCTCTTACAAATCAAAAAAGCAACTCAAAACATTTTTTAAAGCATTTAATCGGTTTGAAGTTAAAACTAATTAACTCTTCTTCATCAAACTTCCCGAAAAGTAATAATTTTTGATTCTCTTCCTCTTTACCGGCAAAAGTTTCTGATAGTGATGACGCTACTTTACCCTTCTCCCGCTGGTATTTCACGGCGCTGCAAAGCAACTCAAAAGGCAACTTTTTTCTGCAAATAATTTCAAAATGGCACACTAATTGTACACATAAAAAAAAAGATAATAATTTTTTTTGATACTTGTTCTGCGGTCGAAGAAAGTTTCCGTCCATTGCAATAATCCGATTCCTAAAAGAAAAGTAGAATGTCATCTGTTTCATTTGTTCATTCGATTTTTCTTCCAAGATATAGGGTGAGTGTTTGTTCATAGTTTTTGTTTTTTATTTAGCCCCCGTTTTTTACGGGGGACTTTTTTTCTTTTTGCAGCCCACCACCCCAATAAATTAGTGTTTGTTCATAGTGTTTGTTTTTTGTTTT
>CAZJYF010000490.1:0-3572 GCA_964549665.1 uncultured Saprospiraceae bacterium | reverse complement strand
TTGATTTAAAGGAGGATTTTAAAGCCGTGGTTACCCAAGCGGTGCTTAGGAAGGATAAAAATTAATCTCCAAATGGATTTTGAAAGTGATTCCAAGGGGTCATGACCCCTTGGGGAAATTAGTCCTTTTAATATATTTCCGAACAACGCTATAATAAAAACACCAACTACGATGACACATAACTATATAATTACTGGAATGGCCACTGACGTCTGTGTTCAGATGGTAAAAAATTCCTTAATAAAGCTCGATGGAATCCAGTCCGTTGAGGTTACATTGGAACCGCCAAGAGCCTTCATTAGTATGCGCCACCACCTACCCACTGAGGAGATGAATGCCGCCTTATCCAAAGCCGGGAATTACCATCTGGAAGATATTGCACCAGCTGGGCATTTGAAAAAACACCACCAACACTTGACGGCACCAACCGCCTCCAAATCTTCTGATGAACCGATGTCCCATTCCGGTCAGGAAGCGCATAGTGGACATGGAGGAAACCCTACCCACGGACACATGGGGCACGACCACCACCGCATGATGATTGAAGACTTCAAAAAGCGATTTTGGATATCGTTGGCGCTGGCTCTTCCCATTTTATTGCTCTCCCCCATGATTCAAGAATGGTTGGGCATCCATTGGCTGTTTAGGGGCAGCAATTTCCTTTTATTTGCCTTGTCGAGCATCGTTTATTTTCACGGGGGCTGGCCTTTTCTTAAAGGATTTTTCGATGAAATCAAAAAGAAGGCTCCCGGCATGATGACCCTCATCGCCATGGCGATTTCTGTGGCGTATTTTTACAGCGCTGCCACCGTTTTCGGTTTGCCGGGAAAGAGTTTTTTTTGGGAGCTGGCCACCCTGATTGTCATTATGTTGGTGGGGCATTGGATTGAAATGAAATCGGTCCTTGGTGCGTCCAAAGCCCTTCAATTGCTCGTGAGCATGATGCCTTCGGAGGCACATAAAGTAGTGGGCAAGCTCGTGGTTGAAATTAAATCTGCGGAATTGGTTTCAGGCGATTTGATTTTGATAAAACCGGGGGAAAAGGTACCTGCCGACGGTATGGTGGAAGAGGGAGAAAGCTACCTGAACGAATCAATGCTGACGGGGGAATCGAAGCCCGTTAGAAAAGCAGAAAACGACAAAGTAATCGGCGGTTCCATTAACGGCAACGGTTCTTTGAAAGTTCGGGTGGAACACACCGGAAAAGACAGCTATCTGAACAAAGTCATCCAAATGGTGGCGGAAGCCCAAAAGACAAAATCCAAAATGCAAAACCTCTCGAACAGAGCTGCTAAGTGGTTGACCTACATCGCTTTATCAGCAGGGTTGATCACCTTGGTCGTTTGGTTGGCCATGGGAAAGGATTTTGTTTTTGCCCTGGAAAGAATGGTGACGGTGATGGTCATCTCCTGCCCTCATGCCTTGGGCTTGGCAGTGCCGCTCGTGGTCGCCATATCAACGGCGGTTTCGGCACAAAAGGGCTTGCTCATCCGCAACCGAACGGCTTTTGAAGAATCGAGAAATATCACCGCCCTGGTTTTCGATAAAACGGGAACGCTGACGAAGGGAGATTTTGGTGTGACCCGCTTCGAAACCATTTCAGCATTGGATAAGGTGGAAGTGCTCCGCCTTGCCGGGGCCCTCGAACAAAGTTCGGAGCATCCCATCGCCGTCGGTATCACCCACAAAGTGGCTGACCTCGGAATCGAGCTTCCGAAAGTGGATCATTTTGAGGCAATTACGGGCAAAGGGGTGAAAGCCAAGGTCGACGGCCAGGAGGTGAAAGTCGTTAGCCCGGGTTTTTTGAAAGACGAAAACATCCCCATCCCGGAAGATGCTTTTAGCAGCGGCGCTGAGACGGTTGTTTTTGTGATAGTCGACGGCCAACTGGCCGGCTACATAGCCCTTGCGGATGAAATCCGACCAGAATCAGCCGAGGCCATCCAAACTTTTAAAAACAACAATATCGAGGTTTTTATGGCAACGGGTGACAACGAAACGGTGGCAAAGGCGGTGAGCGACAAACTGGGTCTTGACGGTTATTTTTCAGAAGTTCTCCCCCATCAAAAGGTAGAAATCGTGAAAGAATTGCAGCAAAAGGGCCATTTCGTTGCCATGACCGGCGACGGGGTGAATGATGCGCCTGCATTAGCCCAGGCAAATGTGGGAATCGCCGTGGGTTCGGGCACCGACGTGGCAGCCGAAACCGCCGACATCATTTTGGTAAACAGCAACCCCAAAGACATCGCCAATTTGATTTTGTTCGGCAAAGCTACCTACAAAAAGATGATTCAAAACCTGGCTTGGGCCACGGGATACAACGCTATTGCCATTCCTTTGGCGGCGGGAATCCTATATCCTACATTTGTCCTCAGTCCCGCAATTGGGGCAGTGTTAATGAGTTTGAGTACGGTAATTGTAGCGCTAAATGCGCAATTTTTGAAACGGAAAATTTCATGAAGAATGCGATGCAGTAACTTGAGTCAGCGTTTCAAATCGGACACGACGGACCGTTTTCGGATTTCCCAATTTTTGATAATAAGTGCCCACTTTTGTAGGTCGATTCCTCTAAACGGTAATTTCTTTTCGTTAAAGCCTTGCCGGAAATAGCAAGATTTTTAACTTGCCGCCATAATCGCAACCGCAAAAAAACAACACTGCAAATGTTGGAAAACCTTTTAAAATATCTGGCACCTAAGCAAGTAAAATTGGTAGCTGTTTCTAAAACAAAACCGCTCGACCAAATCATGGAATTCTATGATCGGGGGCACAAGATTTTTGGAGAAAACAGGGTGCAGGAATTGGTGCAAAAACAGGAAGCCCTCCCCAAGGATATCGAATGGCACTTCATTGGTCATCTGCAATCCAAAAAAGTGAAATACCTCGCCTCCTTTGTGGCCCTCATCCATTCCGTGGATAGTTTCAAATTGCTCAAAGAGATAAATAAACAGGCGAAAAAAAACGACCGCGTAATTGATTGTTTGTTGCAATTTCACATTGCCGAAGAAGAAAGCAAATTCGGCTTTAATTTAGAGACCGGAAAAATGGCTTTGGAATCAACCGATTTTCAGGAGTGTAAAAACATCCGGATAGTTGGCGTGATGGGCATGGCTAGTTTCACGGAGGACAAAAACCAAATCCGGCGGGAGTTTAAAAATTTGAAGAGCATCTTTGAGGTTTTGAAAAGTAATTATTTTGAAAATGCCGCATGGTTTAAAGAGCTTTCCATGGGCATGACGGGCGATTACAAAATTGCCGTAAATGAGGGAAGTACCATCGTTCGAATTGGAAGTCTATTGTTTGGAAAGCGAAACTGAACTCCTTTACTTAGCCTGTTCAATAATTTGAATAGTAATGTCTTCAACTTCTTGAGCTACCTTCATCAGCGCATCCGAATCAGACAAAAAGGACAATAAAGCTTTGGGCTTGATCATGCCTATTTTAGTTTCGCCTGCTTCTTCATAAACCGATATTCTACAGGGCAGGGCCATGTTCATGCTCATGTCGGCGCTCAACACTTCTTTAGCTTTGTGCGGGTTGCATACTTCTAAAATCTGGCATTCATTGGAAAA
>CAZJYF010000489.1:0-3575 GCA_964549665.1 uncultured Saprospiraceae bacterium | reverse complement strand
CCAATCCCTTTCCAATAATCAAATTATTACAAACTCTTCTGATTATTGGCTTCACCGAATACCGCAATGCCTTTAATGTTTTGATTGTCAAACCACCGGCACAAGGCTTCACCCTCGGAAAGGCGACCTTGTCAATCAATAAAACAGATTTTTTGTAACTGCATAAATCGAAGGCAGCAGAGCAGCCCGCAGGACCTGCCCCAACAATGACAACATCATACTTCATAAATACTCGACTGTGTTAATTTGCAAAAATACCAGAAAGGAGGGCATTTGGAAAAATACTGTTCGTTAACTTTTTAGCCCTGTTACTTGACCATATGAACAATAACCATTTATCTGCACCCATCGGTACTACTTTTACTTAAACCCGAAAAGATTTTCATCCCGAATTTCCCAATGTTTCCCATTGTGCTGAAGTAGAGTAAGCCGGAAAACCTCAAAAAATCGCTGGTAGGGAAGCCTGGAAAAGTAGTCCCAGGCTTCGTCAAATTTTTCCGGCTGGAGGTCTCTGAATGCCACAGTCATGTGAGGGCGAAAATGATTCTTGCTTGCGTTTTCAAGTCCTAAAATTTTGGACAGGTGCTTTAACAGTTTTCCATGCAAGCGCGTCAAGTCATCATTAGGCTCCACCTTCACAAAGAGGACCTTCGGACGAAAGCAACCGAAGCCGTTCAACTGTACGAAAAATTTTTTTTGGCTTTTGGAAAAATCCACCAAGGTCTGTTTTAGCGTTCCCAGGTTGTGCATCTTCCATCGAAAAGGAGGCTGGAGCGTAATGTGAGGTGGCGAATTTAAAGCCTTTCTTGTTTCAAAAAGCCGGGCCGCCTGATTTTTGAATTCAGTCACTTCTTCCCGAATTTCCAAATTGGGCAACAAAGCAATAAAAAACAAGGGATCAGCCATGCGAAAAGTTGTTACGAAAGTTCAACAAGTTTTTAAGAACGATCAAACAGCAAGCGTTCTCCTTTTTTTTCTTCATAAAATCGCCCTTTGAAAAAAGCCAAATGACCACTCACGACAGTGCCTTCTACCTGTCCTTTGAAAGTGTGCCCTTCTAATGGAGACCACCCACATTTGTAGAAAATATTTTCTTTCCCAACCGTCCACTCTTTTTCTAAATCGACAAAAACGAGATCAGCCCAAAAGCCCTCCTCCAAAAAACCCCGTCCGGCTATTCGGAAACACTGCGCCGGTGCATGGCACATTTTTTCGACGATCCGTTCGAGGCTAATGCGACCCTGTTGATAAAATTCCAACATCATGTTCAGTGAGTGCTGAATTAAAGGGAGACCCGACGGGGCTTGGAAATAGTTGTTTTGCTTCTCTTTCCAGGTATGTGGTGCATGGTCGGTGGCGACGATATCGAGGCGGTTGTCTAGCAAAGCAGGAAATAGTGCGTTTTGGTGCAAAGGACCTTTGATGGCAGGGTTGCATTTGATTTGGGTGCCTTTCGCAGCGTAGGCATTGCTGTTAAAATACAAATGATGTACGCAGACCTCCGCCGTGATTCGCTTTTGGTCAAGAGGAATATCGTTTTGAAATAGCGCCAATTCGTCTTTTGTCGAGATGTGCAGGATGTGCAACCTGGCATCAAATTGCTTTGCCAAACTAAATGCCAACTTGGAAGATTTCAGGCACCCGCTGGCACTTCGGATTTCAGGGTGGCAGGCAATGGGAACTTCTTCTCCATATTTTGCGCGGAAGGCAGCTTCAGCCACCCGGATACTTGCTTCATCCTCACAATGGGTGGCAATCAGTATTGGGCATTTGGAAAAAATGCCTTCAAGTGTCTTTTCATCATCTACCAACATATTTCTCGTGCTAGACCCCATGAATGCCTTGACACCGCAAACGTTCTCCGGGTTCGTCGCCAAAACCTCCTCCAGGTTGTCGTTGGAAGCCCCCATGTAAAAGGAGTAATTGGCAAGCGATTTTTTAGCCGCCCGCTGGTACTTTTCTTCGAGGAGTTCTTGATTTAGAGCAGGAGGTTTCGTATTCGGCATTTCCATAAAAGAGGTGACGCCCCCGGCAACCGCAGCCTTCGCCTCAGAATAAATATCCGCCTTGTGCATCAAACCTGGCTCGCGAAAATGCACCTGGTCATCGATAATGCCGGGTAAAACGTACTTCCCTGAAAGGTCTATCTCGATGGTGGCTTTTTGGTCAATGATGCCTCCAAGCCGTTCAATGCGACCTCCTTTTATAAAAAGGTCGCCTGCAATTATTTTTCCGCAATTGACCAGGTAAGCATTTTTGAGTAAAATGGTTTTCATGGAAATTGAAATGAGATGGCAAAATATGGATTCTTAATCTTCCAACCAATTCCAACTTCCAATTGGAAAAATCTTTGAACCGCATACGCCATAATCCAAAAGGAAAGAACACGGGCCATAATTGTGTCACAAGTAAAAGAAATTAATCCTTTTAAAAAAGAGGAAATTGGAAAATTTAACAACTAATATCGTCACGTTTCATATCTTTTTTGAAAAAGCAGTTTCAAATGGGTCAAGATTTGAAAAAACCACACTTAGTGACTTAATTTTTCACCGGAATAAAACTTTTTAATTTTTTTTTGAAAAAAAAAGAAAATAAATTCGCCTTGGAATATTCCTTTTCCATAACCTATAAAGGATTGAAGTTGAATTTGAAATAAATGGACAAGGAATTTAATTCCATCTTAAATAGTTGATATTCAGATAAATAGAAATTTATTTCTTTTTTTCATTTTCAGAAATTTTTAGCCGGCAGGGGTTGCAAAATTCAAAAATGCGTCCTATATTTGTGACACCAAACCGGTTAAAACAACTTTCCTCCCTAATTTTTCCTCCAAATTTGATTTTTCCCCCTTGTTCATTTTTGTCTTGCGGTTTCATGTTTTTTGAGCCATTATACTTGCTTAAAATGCTTTGAACCGAAGTTTTTCGACATTTGAAAATTGTGTTTTGAAATTTAGGAACTTCGGATTTCCCGACAGACCACAAGCTAATTATAGAAAGGTGAAAATGATAAAAAACAAAAACTAAGATATACCAGCTCGCCCCCCAAATTTTTTTTCTACTGACTATTTTATAATCCGATGACGCTTTATAATAATTTGCACACGCTTTCGTTGATTCGCCCCCTACTGGCATCTGAAGGCAATGAATTGCAACTCAAAATTTTTGATTGCATGGAGAAGTTGGGCAGAAAAACAAACACTGTATCACTGCAAAATGAGTGCATCATTTTAAGCCTGCTTCTTGAATTCAGCCTTAGTTCACGGGAAACAACACGATATTTATTGCCAGAAATTTTATGAAAACGTGTGTCTTTATACTGAGTGGGTGGTCATTTATTTGACCACCGCTTTCACCCCCTAAAGACAAAAATCCCGAAACCATAAAAATACCAGCTCTACCCCCTTTTTTTAATCTATGATCACAATGCACCCCCTTTTAAACCAAAACAAATAAAACGTGATGTTTGATTCTCGCAGGTCTCTCTTCCTCTTGGGGAAGGGGACCTTTTTTTAATTCCGGAACAGGCATTTCCCGTTTCGCAAAAAAATCGAAAACCTTGGGCGAAGTGTTTAC
>CAZJYF010000488.1:0-3577 GCA_964549665.1 uncultured Saprospiraceae bacterium | reverse complement strand
AATACACAATCGAAAATACGGTCTCCGTTTTCAACCTCGATTCGGACGATTTGAAAGGACAAATCATCGGCCGGGAAGGGCGCAATATTCGGGCTTTGGAGGCTGCTACTGGGGCGGAAATAGTAGTAGATGACACCCCGGAAGCGATCGTGATATCGAGCTTCGACCCTATCCGGAGGGAGGTTTGCAGGCTTTCTTTGAAGCGCTTGGTGACGGATGGTCGAATTCATCCGGCACGCATCGAAGAAGTGGTGGCAAAAACCCGCAAGGAACTGGACGAGCAAATTATCGAAATTGGAGAACGCACCGTGATTGAATTGGATATTCATGGCTTGGACGCCTATTTGGTGAAGATGGTGGGGCGGATGCGTTTTCGTTCCTCTTACGGTCAGAATTTGCTCAAACACTCCATTGAAACGGCTAACCTGTGTTCCTTAATGTCAGCCGAATTGGGGCTTAGTCCAAAACAGTCCAAAATGGCTAAACGGGCCGGCTTACTTCACGATATCGGCAAAGTGGCAGAGGAGGAAACGGAGCTATCCCACGCCATTCTCGGCATGAAACTTTGCGAAAAGCACGGTGAGCATGCCATCGTTTGCAACGCTGTCGGGGCGCATCACGACGAAGTGGAGATGAACAACATTATTTCCCCGATCACTCAGGCCTGCGATGCCATTTCCGGCGCAAGACCGGGCGCCCGACGCGAAATTTTGGAAAGCTATCTCAAACGAATTGGCGAATTGGAGGATATAGCCATGGCCCACGATGGGGTCCAGAAAGCCTACGCCATGCAGGCGGGCCGTGAGCTGAGAGTCATAGTGGAAAGTGAGAAAGTGAGCGACCAATATGCGGATGACCTCTCTTTCATGATTTCGCAGAAAATTCAGGATGAGATGCAGTATCCGGGTCAAATTAAAGTGACCGTAATCCGGGAAAAACGCGCGGTTACCTTTGCGCGTTAAAAGGCAAGATTTTCTTGGCGTATTTGACCTGCCAGGCAAAAAAATACAATAAGATTGTT
Organism: uncultured Saprospiraceae bacterium; assembly: GCA_964549665.1. Classification (GTDB taxonomy): domain Bacteria; phylum Bacteroidota; class Bacteroidia; order Chitinophagales; family Saprospiraceae; genus CAZJYF01. Next base: position 2,556 of record CAZJYF010000488.1, on the reverse strand, counting down.
CCGAATAATCGGCATCGAAAAGGGTTGCGCTCGCTCATGGTGAGTGCAACCCTTTTTTTATTTGGCGCTAAAATTTGGATGAATATATTCTGAACTTTTCAAGGGTATTCAAACCCTAAACAAGTCCCAATTTCCTCCTTTTTAGCCACTGACCCCTCCTGGTAATTTCAGCATTTTTTTCAAATGGAAAAAGTCCGGCTAAGGTGGGAAATGATTTTAGCAAAGAATGCTATATTCGTCCTTAAAAATGCACCTATTTGATTAAAAATTTGTGAAGAGGATGCCTTTTCAAAAAAAAGTTGCTCTGTTTGAGATACTCTTTTTTTGCCTACCTTCTATCGGCAGCGCACAGCTCATTGCGACAATGCCCAATGTCAATGACCGACCCACAACAAGAGCAAATACAGTGGAAAATGAACCCATTTTAGATGGAGAAGTGCTGAATGATGCCGTTTGGCAAAAGGTTGTGCCCTTTAGTAATTTATGGCAGACGCAACCTAATTCAGGGCATCCGGCTTCGGAGAGAACCGAAATCCGCGTAGCCTATAGCCCCACCATTTTTTATGTTTCTGTCGTTTGCTACGATGCCGAACCCGGCAAATTGGTCGTTTCGGATGCGCGCAGAGATGCTTCTTTGGACAATACAGATGCTTTCCTTTTTATTTTGGACACCTACCACGACGGGCAGAATGGCTTTGTGTTTGGAACCAATTCAATCGGGATTGAATACGACGCGCAGGTCGACAACGAAGGTCAGGGCAATTTCAGCGCCAACCGGCAGCAGGGTGGTCGTATTGGAGGCTTTAACCTGAATTGGGATGGTTCTTGGGATGTCAAAACACAGGTTGGTGATTATGGTTGGAGCGCCGAATTTGCCATTCCCTTCAAAACTTTGAGATTCATCTCCGGGAAGGACCAGATTTGGGGAATAAATTTTCAACGGAACATTCGCAAAACCAACGAAATAGCTTATTGGGCACCGATGCCGATTGAATTCAACATGAACCGCCTTTCCCTGGCAGGTACTCTGACGGGGTTAAATTTAAAAAACCCAGGCAATTTAAAAGTTATTCCCTACGCCCTGACCCAAGTGTCGAGGGATTATGAGAAAGAATTTTCCAATGCAGAAGTCAATCCTGAATTTGGCGCAGATATAAAATATAGCATCACCCCGAGCCTGACCCTCGATTTAACCTATAACACCGATTTTGCCCAAGTTGAGGTCGATGAGCAACAAATCAATCTGGACCGTTTTAATTTATTTTTTCCCGAAAAACGCCCGTTTTTCCTGGAAAACGCGGGTTTGTTCAGCGTCGGCAGCCCCGGTGAAGTAGATATCTTTTTCAGCCGCCGCATTGGTATTGGGACAGATGGACAATTAGTTCCCATTGTAGGAGGCGCGCGCCTCTCCGGGAAAATAAAGCACACGAATGTGGGTTTTCTAAGTATGTTTACCGAAGCGGTGGATGAGGCGAACATTCAAAAAAATAATTTCACCGTAGCACGGGTAAACCACGAGTTCGCTTCGAGGTCTTCCATCGGGGCTGCTTTCATCAACCGGCAGGGGATGGGGGAATTGGACAACGACTACAACCGCACCTACGCGCTCGATGGGAAATTGGGTTTCGGAAAGAAGGCGCAGCTTTCCGGTTTTTACGCTCAGACCTCCACGCCGGGAATTGAAGAATCCCAACACGCCTTCAAATTTCAATCGCGTTACGAATGGAACGGTCTCATCCTCAACGCAGCCTACACGGAAGTGGCGGAAGGCTTTAACCCCGAAGTGGGCTTTTTGCAAAGAACCGCCTTTCGGAAACCCGAATTTTTGATTTTTTATCGCGTCCGACCCAACGGGAAGTTTGGGCTCTTAGAACTCCGACCCCATGTTTCGTATCGCGGCTATTGGAACTTCGATGGCTTTCAGGAAACGGGATTTTTGCACGTTGACAACCATTGGGTGTGGGAAAGCGGCTTGGAAATCCACACAGCCATCAATTTCACCACAGAAGGGGTCGGCATACCATTTGAGATTTCCAAAGGGATTACCGTTCCTGCCGGAACCTACAAACACAAAGAAGCCCAAATCATTTTTCGAACGAACCAGAGCAAAACGGTTTTCCTCAGCACCCGTTCGGTTTTGGGTGGCTTTTTTGGTGGAAGCCGTTTGGCCAATGACGTCACTATTGGCTTACATTTGGGCGATAAATTCAACTCTGAATTTAGCTTGCGACACAACGACATCAACCTGCCAAACGGAGATTTTACGACCAATATTTTCAGTGCCAGACTGTCCTATTCTTTCAATCCCAGGCTGTTTGCCCAAGCGTTGGTACAGTACAATGACGTTGCCCAACTTTGGTCCACCAACCTTCGTTTTGGTTGGATTCAACAAGCCAACACCGGACTCTTCGTCGTTTACAATGGAATTCGCAGTGACCACGGCATCAGCAACCGCAGTTTTATTATCAAATACTCTCGCGTTTTTGACGTATTGCAGATCGGAAGAGCACACGTCTTAACTCCTGCTACTCCGGACAAATGCGTATGATGTCTACT
>CAZJYF010000487.1:0-3579 GCA_964549665.1 uncultured Saprospiraceae bacterium | reverse complement strand
CAAGATATGTTTTTAGATATTCCTCCATCCGATTTATTTCAAAATTTCCAACCAAAATAAACGTAAAATCGCTCGCATCGGCAAAGCGGTCTGTATAAATTTCATAAACTTTTTCCAATGAAATTTTACTCAAACTTTCCACTCCGGGAAAACCTCGTCGAGGATGGTTATTGTACTTGATTTTCAAACTTTGGTCGGTAAACCAAAAATTGGGGTTGGACATTAAATTGGCATAAATGGAGCGTTGTTTGGCAATATAGGATTGAAACGCTTTTTCGTCTTTCCTGGGGGCTGTGAAATAGAGATATACCAATTGGAACAGCGTTTCCAAATCTTCCGGCGAAGCGCTTCCATTGAATCCTTCGTACAGTTCTGAAATATAAGGCGACACCCCCACCGTTTTTCCGGTCAATTTCTTGCCTAATTGGATAATATCGAAAGACCCCAAACCGGATTCGTCAACAATTCTGGCCGCATTGCTGGCGCTCGGATAATCTTCATCGGAATAAAGCGAATGTCCACCTGGGCTATAAGCGGTCAAAAGGATTTCATCGTTTTTAAAATCCGTCGGTTTCAATACAACGCGGACGCCATTGGAGAGGTTAAGTTCTGTTACGCCAACGGTTTCAAACTTCTTTTCATTTACAATTTCTCCGGGGGAGGGGATAGTCGGCAAAAGGGGGGCATCGGAGAATTTATCTTCGTAGGAAGGCATATCTATAGAGTCCGCAGCTTTTAAAGTTGCCAATATATCATCCTCCGAGGGGAGGAGCGTTTCATCCCTTTCCGGACCGGTGACTACAATAACGCGATTCTCTTTTGTAATCCATTTTTCGGCGAGCGAATTGACTTCTTCCAATGTGATAGTTGGAAGAAACCGTTTGTACATTTCCAATTTTTGCCCCGCACTTGGGATAGGGTTATCCTCCAAGAAATGGTACACGTAGCCCGTGGCAAAGCGGCGGGAATCCGTTTTATCTCTTTCTTTGAAAGAGCGTTCCGCATATCGCAGCATTTCCGTTTTCTGCCGTTCCAATTCGGTTTCCAAAAAGCCATGCTGCAACACCCGCTTGTTTTCCTCCAAAAGCACTTTCAAGCCTCGCAATGCCCTTCCCTCGGCGACCATAGCGTAGCCTTCATAAGTATCCAGCAAACCGACATCTCTTCCGTAGCCGGAATACGCGAAAGTGAAGGGTGGGTCAGCGCTCTGTCCCAATTCTCCCAAGCGGGCGTTTAGCATCCGGTTGTATAAACTTCTAATCAATTGGGCCCGATAATCTTCAAGCGTTTTCAAGGGGATGTGGTGGTGTTTATACATCAAGCGGACGTTCGTAAAAGAGGCCTCTTTGTCGGAGGCAATGGCAATAAGTGTTTCCTTGTGTTTAGGCACTTCATAGGTCATCCGTTTTCTCGAAGAGGGGGGATTGGACAATTTGCTGAAACGGTTTTTTACCTCCTTCTCCATCCAATCCAAATCAAAATCCCCAACGATGGCAATGGCCATCAGGTTGGGGCGGTACCAATCGTGATAGTAGCGTTTAACTGATTCGTAATCAACGGTTTCAATGATTTCCGGTTTTCCAATTGGGAGGCGTTCCGCGTAGCGGGAATTGTGATACATGACAGGAAAATAAATTTTTTGCATCCTCTGTTCAGGGCTGAGCCGTGTACGCCATTCGGAAACAATCACCCCTCGTTCCTTGTCAATTTCATTGGGCTCAAAAAGGACAGCCCCAGCCCAATCTTCCAACACCAATAGCCCCTTTCTCAGGATTTCCAAATCCTCTGTCCGGGACTGAAGCTTATAAACGGTTTCATCAAAACTGGTGTAGGCGTTTAAATCAGCGCCAAACCTGGTTCCCACTGATTCCAGGTAATCCACCAGTTCATTTTTTTCAAAATGTTTGCTTCCATTGAAGCACATATGCTCCACGAAATGGGCAATTCCAAGTTGGTCACCATCTTCCTGCATAGATCCGGAATTAACGGCCAAGCGGAGTTCTGCGCGGTTTTCAGGTTTGTTGTTTTTTCGAATAAAATAGGTCAATCCATTCGCCAAAACACCTTGACGAAGGGCGGGGTCAACGGGGATTGGATCACCAAAATTAATTTCACTATCGCTTGCAAGTTGTTGTTTATCAATATCTTGTGAAATATTTTTTGAAGATAAAAAGCACAACGCAAAGGCAGCAAAGAAGGAAAGGAAGTTTTTCATTTTAGATGGTGATTTTGGTTGAGAATTTAGGATTTTCTTCTTGCAAATAATAGAAATGCATCCGTAAGATACATATTAAAGAGCGAGCAAATATCGTATTAAAATGAAATTTAATTGTTACAAGCTAGGGTAGGGGGAGAAATAGAATTAAATGGGTTGGTTTTAGGAGTTTGATAAATAGCCTTTTAATTGTTGAAGGTTGTAGATATTCAAGGGGTTCAAACAACTTTGATTCCATCATTTTCAATTGTTTCCAACAAAAGGAATGAATCAATTTATGGTAATAGATTCCTCCCGATGAAAATCTTGCGCTTAAAAAATTTGAAATTGTCAGGTGGGAGAGGAGAGCAAAGACCCGGTAAGATTAAAACAATCTACTTAACATAATGTAAATATGGGGCTAAATTTGTTATTCAAAAGAAAGAACCTAAAACAGTCGGCAATTTTTATATCTAATTTTCATACAAATTCTTCCCAGCCTCTTCATATTTATCTCCAGCCTTCCAAGTTGGCCGCACGGGATTGTTGGCAATCAGTCTCGCCGTCAAAACATAGGCCTGGCAAAATTTCAGAAAATAATCGTAATCGATGGTATCAGCCTCATCGGTCACTTGATGGTAATATTTCATGATAGCATCATCCAAGCCGGTAATCCCGGGGCTGAAATCGATTGCGGGAATACCTTTTTTGGCGAAAGCCACATTGTCGGAACGGTCAAAAAGATTTTGTTCAGGGGCCGGATTCGGAAATACTTTCAACCCAAAAGTGGCGGCTGCCTCTTCTAATTCGTTATCCGTTCCCGTTCTGCCAAAGCCGATGACGGATACCAAGGATGTATCGTTGTAGCCCGCCCCGTCCGTGTTGAGATTGAAAACGATTTTGTTTAGTGGAATTTGAGGGTGTTCCGCAAAATAAGTGCTTCCAAGAAGTCCTACCTCTTCTCCGGTAACCGCCATCACAATTACCGAGCGTTTTGGCGGTTTCGCCGCCAAGGATTTAGCTGCCGCCAAAAGGGCTACCGTTCCCATTCCATTGTCCCGGGCGCCATTAAAAATGGTATCCTGAGTTGTAAACCTGGAACCGGCATCCTTCCCCGCACCTAGGTGGTCATAATGCGCCGTCAGAAGAACAAATTCCTCTTTTAAGTCAGGGTCTGTTCCCTCGATAAATCCGACCACGTTGTTGGAAGGTACTTTTTGTTTTGTGGTACCTGCATTTGACAGTATGACTCTTAATTTCTTCCCCTCTATCAGTTCTGCAATTTGGTCTTTTGACTTTTCATTCAGCCAGCCATATGTCAAGGAATCCACCGCCTCATTCTCTTCTCCATCCTTCCCAATTCCCATTCGTTCTTTGTTGAATAA
>CAZJYF010000486.1:0-3580 GCA_964549665.1 uncultured Saprospiraceae bacterium | reverse complement strand
CGTCGTTTTGAGCGAGATTTGTTCTCCTTAGACACCAGCAAAATGGAACAGGGAATGGCTGTCCTGGAAAGTAAATTTCCCGAATTTAGCAAGCTTTATTTTGGTGTCATTTTGGGATCACCCGACCCTCGAATTGCCCCCGATGGAAGAGAAGAATATGTGAAAGGATTTATCAGCCACCCCCAAGTGAGAAAACTTTACGACACCTGCACGACTGCTTTTCAAAATACGGACGCGCTTGAAGCGGAATTTAATCAGGCTTTCCGACTTTTTAAATATTATTTTCCCGAACAATCTACCCCGACTGTGACAACTTTTATTTCCGAATATTCATTGGCGACCTTCGTTTACGGCAAGAATGACCTGGCAGTGGGATTGGATTTTTTCCTCGGCGAAAATTATCCTTACCAAGCTTACAACCCCCAAAATGCCAACTTTTCAAAATACCTGACCCGCACCTTTAATAAAGACCATCTAGTTTTGAAGACCTTAAAACCTTTGGTGCAGGATTTGCTTGGCAACCTACCAGGAAACCGCCTTTTGGACCATATGATTCACAATGGAAAAGAATTATTTATCCTCGACCGGCTTTTGCCCAATACACCCGACAGCGTTAAATTGGAGTTCACACCAAAGCAGGTTCAATGGTGCAAGGATAATGAACTGGAAATGTGGGCACATTTTCTAAGGGAAGATTTGCTTTATTCAACCGATTGGGGCAAATACCGAAAATTGGTGGAGTACAGTCCCAATTCTCCCGGAATGCCAGCCGAAGCGCCTGGAAGAACAGCCAATTGGGTCGGCTGGCAGATTGTAAAAAGCTTTATGAGCAGACATCCTGAAACGAGCTTACCCGAATTAATTGCTTTGAAAGACGCACAGGAACTCTTAAATAAATCAAAGTATAAACCCGCGCGGTAAAGAATGGGATACTTTTAAAGGCATTAAAAATCACCCACGAAACAAAGACTATTCTTGTCATTTTTAGCACCTTCAGCAGTAAAATTTATTCACTCAAGTTATACTTTTTAATTAAATCTTCTCCCAAATAAAAACCCCGCCGGACCGTCGTCCACCGGGGTTTAACAAATTCCTTGACGAATCTTACACTTAAGCCAAGGATTTTTGCCTCCTATTTCCTGTTCTTTACGTCTTCCAAATACCGTTCCAATTCTATTTCATCATATATTAAAACTTCGCGGGGCTTACTTCCTTCACTGGGACCAACAATCCCAAGCGATTCCAATTGGTCCATGATCCGTCCTGCCCGGTTATAGCCCAATTTCAAGCGGCGTTGAATCATCGAAGTAGAGCCGTGCTGGTTTAGAACCACCAGCCGGGCTGCGTCGACCCACATTTCGTCAAGATCCGACAAACTAAAACCGCCCGGACCGCTATGATCCTCGTCATCGCCATGAAATTCCGGCAAAAGGAATGGCTCTGCATACCCCCGTTGCTCGGAGATAAAATTGATGACCTGTTCTACTTCGGGGGTATCGACAAAGGCACATTGCAACCGAATCATATTTCCTCCCACAGAAAGCAACATGTCCCCTTGCCCGACAAGTTGGTCAGCCCCTCCGGCATCGAGGATGGTCCGCGAATCCACTTTAGCCGTCACCTTGTAGGCAATCCGTGCAGGGAAGTTCGCTTTGATGACTCCTGTAATGATGTTTACCGACGGGCGTTGAGTGGCAATAATTAAGTGAAGACCCACTGCGCGAGCCAATTGGGCCAGCCTGCCAATGGGCAATTCTATTTCTTTTCCGGCTGTCATAATCAAATCGGCAAACTCGTCAATAACCAGTACGAGAAATGGCAGGAATCGATGCCCGTTGTTGGGGTTTAGTTTTCGCTGGACAAATTTATTATTGTATTCGGTAATATTCCGGGCATGGGCTTTCTTTAAAAGATTGTAGCGAGTTTCCATTTCGATGCAGAGCGAATTCAAGGTGTGGATAACCTTGTTAGTTTCCGTTGTGATGGGTTCGTCCTGTCCCGGAAGATAGGCAAGAAAATGTTTCTCCAATTTGGCGTAGGGAAACAATTCCACCTTCTTTGGATCAATCAACACCAATTTCACCTGGGAGGGGTGTTTTTTGTATAAAATCGACATCAAAACGGTGTTGATACCAACTGACTTACCCTGGCCCGTGGCGCCTGCGATGAGTAAGTGGGGCATCTTTGCCAAATCAACTACGAAGACTTCATTGGAAATCGTTTTGCCCAAAGCAATCGGCAAATCCATTTTCGCCCGCTTGAATTTTTCCGACATCAACACCTCCTTCATCGAAACGATTTGCTTCTTTTTATTTGGAATTTCGATACCTATCGTTCCCTTGCCGGGAATGGGAGCGATGATGCGAATGCCCAAAGCAGCCAAACTCAGTGCTATGTCGTCTTCAAGGTTTTTGATTTTGGAAATCCGGACTCCGGGGGCAGGGACAATTTCGTAGAGGGTGACGGTGGGACCAACCGTTGCCCGAATTTTGATAATTTCAATTTTATAATTCAGAAGGGTTTCAATAATCTGGTCTTTATTCGCCTCCAACTCCGTCCGGTCAACTTCAATTTGCTGCTCCGCGTAATCATGAAGCAAGGATAGCACGGGGTACTCGTAAGAAGATAGTTCTAAAGTAGGATCATAGGGTTCGGTATGGTCCTTGTTTTCCTCCACGGGGAAAAGTGAAGGCTGTGAAGATGTTGTGGGAGCTTGTTCCAATTTTGGAGAAATTGCTTCCGCCTTTTTGGGTTGTTCAATCTCCAATTCTGCCTCTCCGGCTTTCAGTGTCTTTGGTTTATCTAGGGTTTTCTTTCCCAATTTAAAGGACAATTGCCCATCTTTTAAAAGAGTTGATTTATCGGATGCAGCCTTGCCGGGTCGAAGCGGATGTAGGGAATTGCCGTTGGCTTGAGCCTTTCGGTGATAACGGCGGTTCAGCAAATCGCGAAACCATAATTTGGTTTCGTAGGCTGCTTTGCGCAAGGTCAAATCATTAAAATTGGGGTTTACTGACCAAATGATAAATCCAACAAAAAGGAAAAAGAAAAAAACAATCATCCCCACTTTCCCAACGAAATTTTGCAACCAAATACCCGCGCTCTGACCAAAGGTGCCGCCCCAAAAAAAGGAAGAATCCTGAAAGACAAACCCAAAAAAAATCGAAAGAAAAAACAGCCACAATAAAGAAACCCGCAACAGTGGAAATTGCCTTTTCAATGGGGTCCGTTTTACTAAAGAAAGCCCAAAAACAGTCAGCAGGAAAACAAAAATATAGGAAGGCAAGCCAAACCCCCAGTAAAAAAATAAATTGGATATGATTGCGCCGAGCCGCCCCAGCCAATTCTCCATCGTCAAATCACTTTCCAGCAACAAACTCCACGAAAACCGAAGCACTTTGTCTTGGTCCTCCTGCCAGGTAAAAAGGTAGGAAGTAAAGGCAATTACGAGGTAGAGCGCCAAAAAAAGCAGCAGCACACCAATCAATTTTGGCACCCGCTCATCATTAATGCGCATTTTTAAAGACAGTTGATTTTTGTTCCTCCTTTTTGTAGCCATGACGTGGTTTCAAGAAAGTAA
>CAZJYF010000485.1:1684-3581 GCA_964549665.1 uncultured Saprospiraceae bacterium | reverse complement strand
TTATGAGCAACAATACAAGGTTGTAGTTCCGGTGAGCATCAATCCCTCTTCTTTTGAACCGGCGCGGAATCTACTTTTTCGCAACAACGGCAACGGCACGTTTAGTGAGATGGCAAAAAAAGCGGGGGTGGGGGATGATAGCGGGCGCAGCCTTTCGGCTGCCTGGTGCGATTTCGACGGAGACGGCTTCCCCGATTTGTACGTCGCCAATGATGTATCGGACAACGTTCTTTACCACAATTTGGGCAATGGCACTTTTGACGAAATCAGTCACCGTTCCCTGGTGGCTGACTACCGCGGGGCGATGGGGATTGGCATCGGCGATTGGGATGGGGATGCGGATTTGGATATGTTTCTGACCCATTGGGTGGCTCAGGAAAATGCGCTTTACGACAATTTGAGCAGTCAACTAAAATCCCTGAATTCTTCGGTGGGCAAAGACCTGAAATTTATGGATGAGGCCGACCGCTACGGATTGGGGCAAATTGCCCTCGATTTCATTGGGTTTGGGACTTCCTTTTTCGATTACGACAACGATGGCAAACTGGACATTTTTGTCGCGAACGGAAGTACTTTTCAGCAAAAAGAAGATCCTTCCCGTTTGATTCCAATGCAAGACCAACTGTTTTGGAACCGCAATTCCAAAGATGGGTTTTTCGAAGTATCGGCCGTTAGTGGCGACGTTTTCCAACGCAAATATGTAGGAAGGGGGGCGGCCTTCGGAGATTATGACAATGACGGAGACCTGGACGTTTTTGTTGTCAACAATGATGGTCCCGGAATACTCTTGCGAAATGACGGAGGGGATAAAAATAACTGGCTAGAAGTAAAATTAACCGGGACGAAGAGCAATCGTTCGGCTATCGGCGCAAAGATCCGGATAGTTTCCGGCGAATCCGTCCAAATCCGGCAGGTCGGTGCACAAAGTTCCTATTGTTCTCAGAATAGTTTGGTTCAACATTTTGGTCTGGGGCAACGCTCCACCATTGATACCCTTGAAATAATTTGGCCGGCAGGCACCATGGAAGTTTTCCAAAACCTCCCGGTTAATCAAAAGGTGGTTATCACTGAAGGGCATTCAAGCAATAATTAATTTTCGTATGAAGAAAGTGGCATCTATCCTTTTTTTGGTTTCTTTGCTGGTCTTCTTGCTTTTCAAATTTTGGAAGGTTCCTTCGGTGAAAGAGGAGGGAGGAAACAGGGAAGTCCTTTCTAGGGAATTAGTTAATAAAGAAAAAATCCGAAACTTTTGGGTCAATTACCGGCAGGCGACGAATTATCGGATTTCCAGAAAATGGAGCAAAGCCGCGAGAGAATATGAAAAAGCACTTTCTATCGATGCCCAACACGAGGATGCTTTATATTATTTGGGGAATATGTATTTGGAGTTAGGTGAATTTGGGAAAGCTGAAAAGACCTTGTTGCGCCTCGAAAACCTAAATCCTAATAGCCCGCGGGTTCATTTTCAGTTGGGAAGCCTGTATTTGAACTACCCCGATTCTCGGTTTTTCAATATCGAAAAAGCCGAGATTTTCTTCCAAAAAGCGCTGGCAATGAATAAGGAAGAAACCGGCGCTTTACTTTATTTGGGGCAAATAGAATTGCTTAAAGGCAAACTGGAGCAGGCGCAAACTTACTTTGCGGCCGTCACGGGGTCAAATTTTAAAAGCGTCCCCGCTCATTTTCTCAACGGGTACATTGCTTGGAAGAGGGGAGATACGAAGAAAGCATTAACCTTGTTTGGCAAGGCCGTCCACTATTCACAACCCCAAAAGCCCAAGGCGGGGGTGTTGGGAGAAGGGGATACGAAAACCGGAAAATCTTTTGGGAGACACCAAAAAAAATCGCTCTTCAATCCTTACCTTCGGGATTTGGCGGGGGTAAATGAAAAAAATAC
>CAZJYF010000485.1:0-1584 GCA_964549665.1 uncultured Saprospiraceae bacterium | reverse complement strand
AATCGCTCTTCAATCCTTACCTTCGGGATTTGGCGGGGGTAAATGAAAAAAATACCCGGCAAGAAATGGAAGCTCGATACGGGCTATTAGACCAATTTCTAAAAAAATTAAAGTTGGAGATTAGGAACTGAAAAAAGGGTATTTGCTTTGGCAAAACCACAGTAGTTCGGAGCTTCGTCTCGGAAAAATGTCGTGCCATATTTCTCCGAGACGAAGCTCGGAGCTACGGTTTTTACTTGACCAATAACTATTTTTATGAAACTTAAATTCGGGTTTATTTTTGGCTTGACCCTAGCTTTTATCTTCTTGGGTTGCGGTGAAAAAAAGAAGGTCGTTGACAAAGAAAAATATTGGGAAATTATTACGAGCAGAACCCTCGGATTAGCCTATTTGGAAGAGAACAAACTGGATGAAGCGGAAGCACAATTTCGAAAATTGATTTCCCTCGACCCAGAAACGGCAATGGGCTATGCCAATTTGGGCCTGGTTTTTCTGCGCAAAGGCGAATACCCGGAAGCCGAAAAACAAATAGACAAAGCCCTAAAAATAGACTCCAAAAATCCAGACATTCGGTTGATGTTGGCGAAGGTTTATCAGCTAAGTGAACAAGCAGATAAATCAGTGGCTGTGCTCAAGAAAATTATAAAGTCCAACCCAAAACATATTAAGGCGCTGTACAGTCTTGCTGAGTTTTTTTCTAAATCGAGAGATGAAAAATCGCTGGAGTCGCGGGAAAGGTATTTGCAAAAAATTGTGGTAATCGCCCCCGCCAACATCGTTCCCCGCTTGCAACTTATCGAAATATTGGTTCGGCTTGGAAAAACCGATGATGCCCTCCAAAATATGGAAGAAATCCGACGGCAGATGCCCGAAATTCCAAAGGAGGCGGCTGAATTTTACGACCAAGCCCTTGCCGCTTTGCAGGCTTCCAATGCCGAAGAGGCGCTCACACCAGTTATGGTCTTGCACAATTTCCTGAAAGTCACCTCTCTTTATCAGTCGGGAATTTTGGATTTGAAAGGACCAGGGGGCCCATCGGTTGGGTTCCCGGTAGTCACGATGGGCGAAACCTCCACACAGGCATGGGCCGGAGAATCTATTTTGGATGCCCTTCGTTTTACCGATGTCACTTCTGATGTTGGGTTGACCGTCGCGCAGACCCCTTCCACAGGTAAAGAAAACGTCGCTTCGCTTGTTTCGGTGGCAGATTTTGACGGCGACGGCGACGAGGATATTTATTTCGCGAATGCTTCCTCTTCTGGTTCTCACCATTTTCTATTTCAAAATGATATGGGACGCTTCACGGATATTTCCAACAATGCCGGGCTGCGACATTCCGGGAAGGAAAGCTCCGCGTCTTTCGTAGACTATGACAATGATGGCTATCTCGACCTTTACATCGCAAAGGAAGGAGCGAATATTTTGTATCACAACGCCGGTGAGGGAAAATTTGTGGATGTGTCAAAGGAGGCAAATGTGGGTGACTCCGATTTTGGTTACCTGTCCCTTTCCTTTGATTTGGACCACGACGGCGACCTGGATTTCTATTTGGGGAAAGCGGGACCCAACCTTCTTTTTCGGAAT
>CAZJYF010000484.1:0-3582 GCA_964549665.1 uncultured Saprospiraceae bacterium | reverse complement strand
GCGTGCCGTTTCACTTGATGGATTCCATCAATCCGGACATCCTGAACGATGTTTCTACCAACATTTGGCTGAACATTGGCTTCTTTTTGATATTCCTTGTTTTTGCTTTCTCTTTCTTTGGTTATTACGAACTCACCTTGCCGAGTAGTTGGTCCAATAAAGTGAGTTCGGCAGAAGGCATCGGCGGCACAATCGGCATTTTTTTCATGGCCTTGACACTGGCGTTGGTTTCCTTCTCCTGCACCGGACCCATTTTAGGTTCCTTGCTGGCAGGTTCGATGACGGCAAATGGAGGGGCGATGCAATTGACGGCCGGGATGGCAGGGTTTGGCTTTGCCCTGGCCTTGCCGTTTGGCTTATTTGCTGCCTTCCCCGGTTGGCTGAACTCCTTGCCAAAATCGGGTAGTTGGCTCAACACAGTAAAGGTGGTTCTCGGGTTTTTAGAATTGGCCCTTGCTTTGAAATTTCTGTCGAATGCTGATTTGGTCAAGGAGTGGGGTCTTTTGAAAATAGAACCCTTCCTCGCCTTGTGGATTGTCATTTTTATTGGAATGGGCTTGTATTTATTTGGAAAAATTAAATTCCCGCACGATTCCCCGCTCAAAAAGTTGTCCCCCGGAAGAATTGGACTTGGGCTGGCATCCTTTGCTTTTGTCGTTTACCTTGCTTCGGGCTTTATTTTTGATGAAAGAGCAAACTCCTTCCGTCCGTTGAAAATGTTGAGTGGCTTGGCACCACCCTCCTGTTACAGTTGGATTCACCCCTGCGATTGCCCACAAAATTTAAGTTGCTTCAAAGATTTTGAGGAAGGTTTAGCTTACGCAAAAGAAGCCAACAAACCCATCATGATCGATTTTACCGGTCATGCCTGCGTGAACTGCCGCAAAATGGAAGAGCACGTTTGGCCCGAAACCGAAGTTTATAAGCATTTGAAAGATAATTATGTGCTGATTTCACTTTATGTCGATGAAAAAATTGATCTTCCTTCGGAAGAGCAAATCACCGTCCAAAAAAAGAGCGGCGGAAGCCGAAAATTGCGAACCGTCGGCAACAAATGGGCTTATTTTCAAACCGAAAATTTTAACAACAATTCCCAACCTTATTACGTGCTCCTATCCCCAGACGGGAAATTACTAACCGAGCCCGTAGGCTATACTCCGGACCCAAAGAAATATGCGGACTTTCTGCAATGCGGTTTGGACGCTTTCGATAAACTGTCGAAGGAGAAGGTTTTGGGCGCGAAGTAATTTTTTTCCTTTAATTGAAAGACTGGTAGTTGGAAGGCATTTTGAAAATGCCTTCTGACTTGGTTGGGAGATATTTTTGATGAACAAAAAATCGACTCAAATTCCTGATTTTCCCATAATTTTCAACCTGCCATGACATGGGATTAGAAGACTCACATCTCGACCTTTTGCAAAATATTGAAATGTGTATTAACTTGGTATTTCAGAAGGATGAGACTTTGAAAGACGCCCAAGTTATCAAAGCATTGGATGCCTTGATAAGCCGCTACCAAAATCTCGTTACCCATAGGACGCCTAAAAAGGTAGATTTGCCCCCGACTGAACAGTTGATTTTTGAAAGTGTCATGGAAATGCTCCAACTTCGAGAAGATATAATTAGGGAGGAGGATAACTCACGGAAACGATTTATCCGGGCTTTTGAAGATATATCAAAAGAAGGAATCATTCTGGCATGTTTGCACAAAATCCAAAAATCAGCCAAGTTTTGGACAAAAGAACGCGGGCAACAGGGCTATCTCAACTACATTTCCCAGTTTTTGTGCACGGCAGTGTTCTCTACCCGCTTTTCAACTTTCGCTTAGTTTTAACCTACACTAGCCGTTCAAAAGCCAATTTGGCGGCAGCGAGGTCTTCGCTCGCAAAACCCACTGATTTAAAGAGGGTGATTTCGTTATCGTTTAGCCTCCCTGCGTGCTTACCAAGGCACAAATCAGCCAATTCGGCTTTAATTTCTTCCCTTTTCAAAACGCCACTTTTCAAAGGAAGGTAAATGTCGCCGCTTTCTTTCGTAGCCCCTTCCAGAATATCGACAAAGACGGAGGATTTTGCCACGCAGGCGTCATCTGCCTCCCGCATATCGGGTTTAAAGGAACCGACCAAATCGAGATGCTGCCCGGGCTTCAGTAATTTTCCAAAAACCAGGGCTTGGGTACTCAAAGTGGCGCAGGAAATAATGTCTGCGTCTTTCATGGCCTCCTCAATTTTTTCAATCGCCCGAATCTCCATATCGAGATGTCCCAATTTGTTGGCAAGTGCCTCCGCTTTTTCAAAGTTCCTACCCCAAATAAAAACCTTCTCAATCGGGCGTACCGCTGCGTGGGCTTCAATTAGATTGGGGGCAAGTGCTCCCGTGCCAACCATCAGCATCGATTTGCTGTCCTTTCGCGACAAAAAAACCGAGGCCAAGGCGGAAGCTGCCGCCGTTCTCCGGGAGGTCAAGATTTTGGCATCCATTTGTGCAATCGGACTACCCGAACGAGCATCGAAAAGCGTGTAAAGACCTTGGATGGATGGTAAATGTTGCTTGCTGTTATTGGGTGAGACAGTGACAATTTTGACACCCAAATAACTTCCCGCTTGCCAGGCGGGCATCAAAAGGAGGGTGGAATCAAGCCCTTCTTCCGGGTTTTCAAAATGGTGATGATGCCGAAGCGGAACGGTGTATTTTTCCCGAAATGCCTGCCGCAAACCTTCTATCAGACTTGCAAAGTCCAAAACCTGTTCAAGTTCTTCGTTGGAAATAATTTTCATAAAAACAGTAAAGTCTTCGGACGGAATCTTATATCTAAGGTCATGTCAGTAGGTTACCCGCACTAATTTCAACTTGGTTCGTCTTTCACTTGGAACAACTACTTCGTTGGAGGCGGTCTGTACGGCATCCCTAAAACGAAGCCGCAACTTTTGATTTTCGGTGTTCATCAGCGCATTCAGGTCGTACTTGCCATTGCCCGTTACGACGTACTCGCTCACCGTATTATTGTATTTTATATCGTCATTGAAGAGAAAGCGCAGCGCGCTGGGTGTTTTGAGAAGGAAATAGGAAGAGTACATGGCATCATCATCCTGGGAGTATTGTTTTTTGTGAAGAATCATCTTCCAATGGAGTTGCCCATTGGGATGGACGGCGATGAGAAAGATATCGTCGTAATAATAATCAACGGTGGCAGGGGAACCCGCCGAACCATAATAACCGCCCGAACTAATTCCGGAAGTTCTCCGCTCGAAGCGGTGATTGATTTCGCCAATCATCAAAATACCCCCGTCCCGACGAAGCACGATTTCCTGTATGTTCGCTTCGGCGATTCCTTTATTTTTATTTTTTTCTTTTTCTTCCAGGATGCTGACAAAGGAGTCTTCAAATTTTTGGAAAGTCAGCAGGTGGTCATCTGGATTTTGAGGGAGGATGTTCAGGTAGAAAAATCCTTCCGCCCGGTCTTTGTTCGTGTCGGAATACAAACCACCTGCCAGCAGTCGATTGTTCAGATGGTCAAATGAAAAATAAGCGTCGTAGGTCAAATGACCCTGCATAGGAACGAGGTAGCGATGAACGTTATTT
>CAZJYF010000483.1:0-3582 GCA_964549665.1 uncultured Saprospiraceae bacterium | reverse complement strand
TTCTCCGTCAAGCGGGTAATGATGAGGTAAAAAACGATGGCCGAGAAAAAAGCCAGGATGTAGCCGATGATGGATTTTTGGACCATGCCCCCCAATTTTTGACTGGAATCAAAAAGGCTGGTCAGCATGGAGGTCAAATCGCCCGGGATTTTTTGGAGTGAAAAAAGGGTGAGAATCATAAAGGTGGTACTCACGGGAATCCCCCATCGGGTGATGAGTAGCAATACTATAGGCGGCAATAAGTAATACCAGCCATATTGGTCTGGAAAGGTAAATTTATCCAATCGCCCAAACGCAATGGTGTAATGGTAATCCTGATACCAGCCGAAGGGGTCGAACCAGCCATTGAACAAAATGAGGATTAGAATGCTACCGGCGAAAATCCACAGTATCCACCATTTTACCTTGTTTTCATTGGAAGTCAGGAAAGTTCCCAAGGTTTGAATGACGTCATTGCCGACAACGGAAAAAGAGGCGAGAATAAATCCTAGCCACATGACCAAGAAAGAAATATCCATTTTTTATTTTTAAAGGGGATAGTATTTTTAACGCGCTGCAAAAGTCACTTTCAAATGTTAATTCCAGATTAGCTCAATGTTAACCGAAGGTTAATTATTTTTTGCTTTATAAAGAGAAGTCGCAAACCGCCTGTGGTAACTTGCCACCTCTTTGCCAAAACAAAGACGTGGCGCTTGACGTTTTCAGTACCACCTTATCCGCAGGCAAACGCAATACCTATTCGATGACTGAATATCACAACAATACCGCGATTTTAGTTTTCATCCGCACCGAAACAGATGAAGCCGATGCAAAGTCATTCAGTCATTCGGTAGGGCAAAGGGGAAACCGTTCGCTGGCTCGGCAATTGAATCGAAACATTATTAGCGAGGCAAAAAAAACGCTGTTGCCCACCTATGTTCTTCCCGGTCAAAAACAGGTTGGCCCTTCTTTTGGCGCCCGCCTTGCCGACGGCTTCCAACGTATTTTCGAAAAAGGTTTTGAACGGGTTATCGCCGTGGGAAACGACTGCCTGGAAGTGAATCGTTCGTTGTTGCTCGATGCAGAGAAAAAATTGAAACAGGCGGAGGTGGTACTTGGTCCAACTTATGACGGCGGAACCTATTTGATAGGGCTTTCGAAGGATTCCTTCCGGAAGTTTCCCTTGCTAAACCTCAATTGGGAAACTGACGGTTTGTTTGAAGAATTACTAACTTACTGCACCCACCTCCATGCGAAGGTCTCCCTTTTGAAAATGGCGTCCGATATAGATGACCCCATCGATTTTCAAAAAGCGCTTCGTCAATTGCCCTTTTTCTGTCGCCTAAGAAGGCAGTTGGAAAATATTCTTTTGAGGCATTTCCTTTCCATGAGCAACCCCCATTTTGTTCCTTCATTTTTTGTCGAAACCTCCTTTCGTTTAAGGGCGCCTCCTGCTGTTATCTTCTAAAAATTGCTTTTTCAAAATTTACTTTTTTTCAGAATCTTCTGTGATTTTCAGAAGCTATCCAAGTTTGTGCTATCAGAAAGCAGGAAGCTTGCTTTTTGTTGCTAAAACCAATTTGCGAACCTTTAATCCATATTAATATGTCCTATTTGGATACCACTATTGATGTTTATAAAAAAGCCGCATTGGAGCCCGAAGTCGGGCTTTGTTGTACCACCACCCCCGTCTGGCAGTTGCCGGAACTGGATATTCCCAAGAGAATGCTGGAAATGAATTACGGTTGCGGAAGCACCATCCATCCGAGGGATTTGGTCAGTGACCCAACGGTGCTGTACGTCGGTGTCGGTGGCGGCATGGAATTGCTCCAATTTTCCTATTTCAGCAGGCGACCCGGAGCAATTATCGGGGTAGATGTGGTGGATGAGATGCTGCGCGCCTGCCGGGAAAACTTTATGCAGGCAGAAACCCTAAACCCCTGGTTCAGTGCTGATTATGTTGATTTGCGAAAGGGAGATGCCCTTCATTTGCCGGTACAAGATGGCAGTGTGGATGTAGCGGCACAGAATTGTTTGTTCAATATTTTCAAAGAAAAAGAACTTAAAAAGGCATTGCAGGAGATGTACCGTGTGCTGAAGCCGAATGGTCGTCTGGTTATGTCCGACCCCATTTGCGAACAAGCTATTCCTGCCAACATCCGGGAGGATGAACGCTTGCGAGCATTGTGTTTGAGTGGTTCGCTTCCTTTGAAGGAATACATTAAAATGATAACCGGGGTTGGCTTTGGTACGGTTGAAGTTCGCGCCAAGCGACCGTATCGGATTCTTTCGCCGAATAGATACGATGTGGAGGAAATGCTTTTTGTCGAAAGCGTTGAAGTCTGCGCCATCAAAGACCCGATGCCGGATGACGGACCCTGCGTATTCACCGGCAAATCGGCAATCTACTTCGGGGAAGAAGAAAGTTTCGATGATGGCAAAGGGCATCTGCTTGTCCCCGACCACCCCTTGCCGGTTTGCGATAAAACGGCTGCTGCACTGACCTCCCTGAAAAGAGATGATATTTTTATTTCCGAGTCCACTTATTTTTACGACGGAGGCGGTTGTTGTTGATCCCCGCCCTTTTGGAGACGAGATGATCGGTTTATTGGCTTGACTAAATTGTTTTTTGGCACTCTGCTTGTCAACTAATAAACCAATCGACTCGTTTAAATGAATCCCCTCGTTTGCCAATTCAAACTTTTTCGTTTGGCCATTTTTAAAATAAAGCCGAACTTCCCCTGTCTATGAGTTAATTCTGCCTATCTTTGCGCCCTTTTTGGAATACAGGGAAATTTCTTTAGCTGAGTTTCTAAAAAATTTCCCTTAAATCAACCATTTATTTTGAATCGAATGACATCAATTAGAAATATAGCCATCATCGCACATGTTGACCACGGGAAGACCACTTTGGTGGATAAAATGCTCCATGCGGGAAAGCTGTTTTCGGAACACGAAAACCCGGGCGACCTGATAATGGACAGCAATGACCTGGAACGGGAACGCGGCATTACCATTCTCTCCAAAAATGTATCCATGACCTACAAAGGGGTTAAAATAAACATCATTGACACCCCCGGGCACAGCGATTTTGGAGGAGAAGTAGAGCGGGTACTCAACATGGCCGACGGGGTGCTGTTGTTGGTGGATGCCTTTGAGGGACCTATGCCCCAAACTCGCTTTGTGTTGCAAAAGGCTTTGGAGTTGGGTTTGAAACCCATCGTCGTCATCAACAAGGTCGATAAAGAGAACTGCACCCCGGATGAGGCGCAGGAGGCTGTTTTTGAGCTGATGTTCAATCTTGACGCCACCGAAGACCAACTCGATTTCCCAACTATTTTTGGCTCTGCCAAACAGTCTTGGATGAGTACGGATTGGCGCGAACGAACGGACGATATTACAGCCCTACTCGATGCTATTTTGGAATATATTCCCGAACCAAAGGTTGGAGTCGGTGCCGCCCAAATGCTCATCACTTCCCTCGATTATTCTTCTTATATCGGCCGGATTGCCGTGGGGAGGTTGCACCGGGGTATCCTGAAATCCGGGAAGCCGGTTATGCTGTTGAAGCGAAATGGTGAGCAGGTTCGAAGTAGCATCAAA
>CAZJYF010000482.1:0-3586 GCA_964549665.1 uncultured Saprospiraceae bacterium | reverse complement strand
GGATTGGAAATCCGCACGAGCAGGGACTTGTCTCTCAACGTAGATATGGCGCAGGCAGGTTTTAAATGTAAGTTGCAATTCCTTGCCACTCGATTAGCGACAAATTTTCATAATTTATTTCTCGATTCATTTAGTTTAATTGGAACTCTATCTAATTCTTTGGCGATAATTGGCAAATCCTTATTCAACCAACTTATGACTTCAAATATTCTTGCATGTGTTTCTTCCAATTTATTTAAGTTCCAAGATATTGGCTCGTGATGGAAAATCCTATTTCTGAAGTCTCGGATTTTATTTAATGGAGCAGACACGTTGTTTCTTTGTCTTCTTCTCTTTTCTAAATATGGGAATGCCTTTCGCAATGGTTTCCATAAAATTAATTCATATTCGGCATTGAATAATCTTACCCAAAAACCCATTGTTAATTCAGCAACAACTTTATTGCCAGTAATATTTTCGTTTCGATTTGCTATGTGTTTTTTAGCAGTATTAATATTTCCTTTTAAATTTCTCAATCCAGGAATTGATTCTAACCGTAAATACCAATCTTCTGTTCCAAAATGATCAGATAACTCACGATTTAAGCTATTTCTTAAAGCGACTTCATAAATTGAAAGTATGGAATAGAATGATTCTGAAAGCTCAATATTAATATGATAGTGAAGGATCGCTTTTTCTTCATCATTGGGGTAATTGCTGAAATATTTTGCCATCCTTTGAGTAGAAAAAACTTTTTCGTAATAATATTTGTCCATAATTTACACTATCTTTGTAACCTGCTGTCCCGGTAGTTCCTCTCCCAGACATTCGGTGCTGGTGATGAATCCGGGTTTTTTTTATTTTTCCTAAGATACATTTTTTAATTTACTTGGTGCTAAAACGGGCACATCAAGCATAGTTTTTTAAGTGTTTTTCCGAATTTGTTTTTTTTCAAACAGTCTGCCTCAGCTTGCCCCAGCCCGCCCCGATTTTCGGCGAAAGTCGGGGACCTAATTCGGGGAATCCAAATTCGCGGGTTTTCCCCCACACTTTCCCTTCAAAATAACCGCTTCACTTTCTGCTTTAAGTTCCTGCTAATCAAAGATAAAAATAAGGCAAAAAGAACCAAGGCATTCAATTGGTCAGCAATTTAATACTTTGAGCGGTAGATATGGCGTAAGCAGGTATTTGTATTCTTTAGGACAGGAGTCCTGGACTTTGATACGTTACGCAACCACAGGTTGCCACAAGCAGATTCGGGTTTTGTTTAAACGACAGGTCATATCCAGCAGGGAAAAAAAACTTACGCAAATCGGGAGATTTGCGGAGGATTCGTGTACATACGTATGTAACGGATTGGAAATCCGCACGAGCCGTGCTACTCTTTTTTTATCAAATTCTTCCTAGTCGTTGGGAGTTCTTTCCCAACCAAATTATTCGTAAATTTGACAACAATCTTTGAGCTAAATCGAAGGTCATTTGTTCTCTTTTTGCGAAAGCAAAATTATACCCTGTTGACAACATCTTCCTATATGTTACTCACTCGCAGTAAGGCGGCAGGTGAAGGCTATCGTAAGGCGACAAAGTAATACCTTTGGGGTCTTCTGATAGAAACAGAACCTACTTGGTGTTGTTCGAAACGAATACAAGAGAAAGGTATGGCAAAATTAATACAGTTGAAATCATTTGTTTATAAAATAGGCGATGTTTATAGGGCGGAATGCCCAGAAACTGGGATTACAAGCCAGGGGGCGACCCTTGAAGAAGCAAAGTTGAAGCTTCAGGAGGAAACCGAACAATACCTCAGCCAGCACCCACTTACCCGTGGATGGCAGCTTGTATTCCCTCTCACTTCTCCGAAAGAATAGACGTGTCCACAAGGGTTCCTACCGCAACGGCAGAGCTCCCTGCTCGCACCCCATCTTCCAAGGAGCAGTTTTAGGGTTGATAGGGGTTACTCTTTTTTTTAAATTCTTCCTAGTCGTTGGGAGTTCTTTCCCAACCAAATTATTCGTAAATTTGACAACAATCTTTGAGCTAAATCGAAGGTCATTTGTTCTCTTTTTGCGAAAGCAAAATTATATTTTACAACTCCGCTTTCGAGCAGTTTGAGTTATTCCCTAACCGAATAATTTGCACCGACACATGATAAAAAGAATAGCACCATACCAACCCAAAAATAAAATCCGGATCGTCACGGCGGCTTCTTTGTTCGATGGGCATGATGCGGCTATCAACATCATGCGGCGCATCTTGCAGCGGTCGGGGGCGGAGATTATCCATTTGGGACACAATAGGTCGGTGCAGGAGATTGTGACGACAGCGATTCAGGAGGATGTGCAGGGCATTGCCATCACTTCTTATCAGGGAGGGCACCTCGAATTTTTCAAATATATGTACGACCTCCTGAAGGAGAGAGGGGCGGGCCACGTTAAAATTTTCGGCGGCGGCGGCGGCACCATTTTACCTGCGGAAATAGCCGAGTTGCAGGAGTACGGCATCGTCCGGATCTATTCGCCGGATGACGGCAGGGAGATGGGCTTGCAGGGCATGATTAACGAGGTGTTGCGGGAATGCGATTTTCCCGTTGGGCAGCATTTGAACGGCGAGTTGAAGCAGTTGGATAAAAAGGACGCGCATCTGATTGGCCGCCTGATTTCAGCGGCGGAAAATTTTCCGGAGCAAAACAAAGATTGGCTCGAAAAATTGCGGAAAGATATTGGAAAAAAGTCCATCCCCGTACTCGGCATTACCGGAACGGGGGGCGCAGGAAAATCGAGCCTCGTGGACGAATTGGTGCGGCGCTTTCTGTCCGATTTTGAAGACAAAACAATCGCCATCGTTTCCGTTGACCCCTCCAAACGAAAGACGGGTGGGGCTTTGTTGGGCGACCGCATCCGAATGAATTCGGTGAACCGGGAGCGGGTTTACATGCGGTCGTTGGCGACGCGGCAATCGAATATTTCACTGTCAAAACACGTGCAGGCGGCGGTGGATATTTTGAAGGCTGCTCGCTTCGATATGATCATTTTGGAAACCTCCGGCATCGGGCAGTCGGACACTGAAATCGTGGACCATTCGGACGTCTCGCTTTACGTCATGACGCCGGATTACGGCGCGGCGACGCAGTTGGAAAAGATTGACATGCTCGATTTTGCCGACATCATCGCCCTCAACAAATTTGACAAACGGGGTGCGCAGGACGCCTTGCGGGATGTCGCGAAGCAGTACCAACGCAATCACCTGCTTTTTGAAAAATCGCCTGAAGAAATGCCGGTATTCGGCACCATCGCTTCTCAATTCACTGCTGACCGCCCTGATCCGGGGCTATCAATACCTGTTGAGCCCCCTGCTGGGCAATCGCTGCCGTTTCTACCCCACCTGTTCCAGCTATTGCCGGCAGGCCCTGGAACGGCATGGACCCTGGCGTGGCCTGCGGCTCTGCCTGGGACGGATCCTGCGCTGTCACCCCCTCAATCCCGGCGGCTATGACCCGGTTCCCCCGGAGCATCCGCACTGAGCGTCGTTGCCCTGCCCCCCGAGGCTGCAACCAATTCCCCCGCGTCGTATCATAGGGAGCATCTTCCTCCAGCAAGGCCCCACCATG
>CAZJYF010000481.1:0-3591 GCA_964549665.1 uncultured Saprospiraceae bacterium | reverse complement strand
GGAAATGTCGGGATGGGGAGAATTGGCGAGGAGCAAAATTTTCTCGCGAGCATCCAAAACATCGATGAAAATATCTCTCGAATTATTAGCCGTAGTCACTTCCCCGGGGATTTGGTTCAGCGAAATTCGGTATCGCTGAACGCCGCTTTTCTCAGCTTCTAAAACGACTTCTTTCGTCTTAAAAAAATCATTTTTGTCGATGGGAATTTGAATTTGCTCCAACTTCCGGGCGTTCTTATTTTCTATTTTTGACACGCTTAGGGTGGTGCCGCTGCCCGAACAATTTTGAGCGGCGACATCCGCTTGAACACTGAATTTATCTCCCAGATATACGATTTTGTTGTTGAACACTCTTTTCAAAATCAAATCCTTTTTTGGAATCGTGTCCCCCAAAGCAATCGTATAAATGGGGGCGGATATTTTAGTTCCGGAGTAAATCGGATTGCTGCCTTCGTTGTAAATTCCGTCGGTAGCCAAAATGACTGCACCGAGGTTTTGATTGGTGTACAAATCGTAAACCGTGGTCAGCATTTTCGAAAGGTTGGTCACTTTGTCTTCAAAACGAAAATCGATTCCTTCCCGGACTGCATTGCCAAAAGCGTAATTTTTTACGTCAAAATGGTCTCCCAATTGTTTTTCCAAATCATTCCAATCTTTCCGGTAGGCTTGCAAGGCACTTGAGTCCATTTCGGCAGCGATAGATTCGGATTCGTCTTGTGCCAAAACCACCACAGGTTTTTTGGTTTCAATCAACAGTGATTTTAAAATGGGGGAAAGCAGGAGGATACTCAAAAAGGTGATGGTGAGAAACCGGATTCCCCCAAGCGACCAATTTAGCTTTTTGGATTGCTCCCGAAAGGTTTTGTCTTTGTAATAAAGAAGCAAGGCGTAACCAAGCCCCAAAAAGGCGCAAAGGAGAATGTACCAATTGGGATATTGAAAAATTAAATTTTCCATAGAAACCGGGCTTTCAGATGATGCGTTTTTTTAAATTGAAAAGGAGGGAAATCCCTGTTTAGGCATTATTTCCCATCTCACAAATCGATTTTATAAAAGCTGTGCAAAGTAAGTAAGAAAAGGGGAAAGTCGTTTATTCATTCATTAAAAAAGTGTTAATGTGTCTTTCTTTCAGAATCTTGCAAGCTTTTTGCAGGAGGCTGTTAGAATAGTGTTAAATAAAATATCGAGCAATCCTTTTTTTGCTAAATTCGTTCCACTTAAGTTGCATTGGAATATTTGACCCTGTTAGACCATAAAAAAGCTGTAACATGAAAAAATTAATTTTAGCTCTTACCCTATTTATTTTCGTAGGAAGTTATGTACGAGCAGCCTATATTTTGCTGCCAATGGACGAGGAACAAAAAAATCATTTGAAAGCTTACGGCATTACCTATTGGGTCATTAATAATGGGGTAGAAGCTTGGTGGTTGTTGAATTACCGGGGTGGAAGTTTTGCCTTTAGGCACAATAAAATCTTTGAAAAAGAATGCCTGACACGGGATGTTAGCTTTGAAATTTTACCAGATGCGGCTTTCAATAAAATTTTGAATGACATTGCCGACCCGGAAGTAAACATGGACGCCGTCAAACTGGAGAAAGCCCCCAAGATTGCGGTTTATACACCTTCCGAGGGCTTTAAATCAACCGATGGAGAGGTCATTCAACCCTGGGACGATGCGGTGACTTTAGTGCTTACCTATGCCGAAATTCCCTACGAAAGAATTTATGATGATGATGCTTTGGACGATAAGTTGGTGGAGTACGATTGGCTACATTTGCACCACGAAGATTTTACCGGGCAATACGGTCGGTTTTATCGAAGCTACCACAATTATCCCTGGTACAAAGAAAATGTGCGCTTGATGGAAGAAATTGCGCGCCGGCGCGGCTTTGAAAAAGTTTCGCAACTGAAACTGGCGGTTGCAAAAAAAATTAAGGAATACGTCGTAGGAGGGGGGTTCATGTTTGCCATGTGTTCCGCTACAGATACTTATGATATTGCCCTGGCGGCCGATGGGGTGGATATTTGCGATAAATATTACGACGGTGACCCTCCCGACCCCAATGCACAGCAAAAATTAGATTTCTCTAAAACTTTTGCCTTTCAAAATTTTGAATTGACTAAAAACCCATTTGAATACGAGCATTCTTCAATCGATAATCATCGGGGCCGGAATGTGAACCCGGACCAGGATTATTTCACGCTTTTTGATTTTTCTGCTAAATGGGACCCCGTCCCCACCATGCTCACTCAGTGTCAAACGCGAACGGTGAAGGGATTCATGGGACAAACGACTGCTTTCCGAAAAGGGACCGTCAAATCCAATGTTTTGGTTTTGGGTGAAAACAAACCGGCGAATGAAGTCCGCTACATTCACGGGACACTTGGCGAAGGATTTTGGACTTTTTATGGAGGGCACGACCCCGAAGATTATCGGCATTACGTAAATGATCCGGAAACGGATTTGAGTTTACATCCAAACTCTCCGGGCTATCGCCTTATTTTAAATAATGTGTTGTTCCCCGCTGCAAGAAAGAAAAAAAGGAAAACCTGAGTGATACTGCTTTCACTGAATTAATTTTTTTTAGCTATCATATTCCTGCAAGGAGGATTGGCAACGTTTTAATGCGATAATTAGACCCAATCCCCAAGGAATCATTCTTTCTTTTTTACCATTTCCAACTTCGTTTTTAATCTTTTCTCCAACTGCAAAAAAATCACTTCCTAAGCGCAAAAAATAAGTTTATAATCTGGTTTTTTGATATTCAAATGCTATTTTCGCGCTCCATGAACATATTTTTTGCCATCTGACCCAGATTTTTGCCATTTTGACAAATTGTAATTTTTGAGAATCTGACAGCTTTCCCAACAAAGATGACAGAACGTCATTTTTGAGTAGTTGGCACAACCTGTGATAAGGGGGAGTGTATCAAAATTTTATGTTAATTTCTTTATTTTTAAATCGTTAAATAAAACTGAAGGAACTATGTTGAAACCTATCAATGACCGAGTGGTAGTAAAACCCGCCCCGGCCGAAGAAAAGACTAAGGGCGGCATCATTATCCCCGATACTGCCAAAGAAAAACCACAAAAGGGGGAAGTTATCGCAATCGGAAAGGGCAAAGACGGTGAAAAATTAACTGTTAAGCCCGGCGACACCGTCCTGTATGGCAAATATGCCGGTCAGGAATTGAATTACGATGGTGAGGATTATCTCATCATGCGGGAAGATGACATTTTAGTCGTTCTCGACAAGTAGTTTGAATGGTTCTATTTGTTTGAATGGTTTGAAAAGTTTGATTGGTTATTTGCAATGCACCCTTCAAACTCATCAAACCCCTCAAACTTCCAACTCAATTTAGTTAACCAACCTAAAAAAATAATTCATTATGGCTAAAGAGATTAGCTTTAATTCCGATGCAAGAGAGATGCTGAAATCAGGCGTAAACGCTCTTGCTGACGCAGTGAAAGTGACTTTGGGTCCGAAGGGGCGCAATGTCGTTATTCAAAAAAGTTTTGGCGCTCCTCAAGTGACCAAAGACGGCGTAACGGTCGCAAAAGAAGTCGAATTGGAAGACCCTGCTGAAAAC
>CAZJYF010000480.1:0-3607 GCA_964549665.1 uncultured Saprospiraceae bacterium | reverse complement strand
GTGAAGCCAATAATCAGAAGAGTTTGTAATAATTTGATTATTGGAAAGGGATTGGGCAAAACGACTTTATTTAAAGGTTCTCACCCAGTTTGTGCCATGTCCGTCCGGTCTGAATTTGATAATTATTGTTTAAAAAAGACGCTGGAAAATGGCGCTGATTTCAAGGTAATTGGAAAAATAAAAGGCATTTCGTCTTTTGATGATCGGATTGAAATTGCCACCAATATTGGAGTCATCCAATCAAGATACCTAATTGGAGCAGATGGGGCCAATAGTGTGGTTCGCAAACTATGCGGTCTTTTCCCACAAGTGAGAAAAGGGATTGCTTTAGAAGCAAAGGTGTATTTGGAGGATAAAGATTTGCCCCTCATGGAATTTGATTTTGGGGCGGTTAAACAGGGGTATGGTTGGTTGTTTCCAAAGGGAGATCACGTCAATGTAGGTTTATACTCTAATTCTCTTTCCAGTAAATTGACCAAAAAAAGCTTGGAAAAATATTCTAAAATTAAATTGGGCACTTGCAACCTTGACCATATCGTGGGGCATTATATAGGCTTGGGTGGTGGGAATTATACTCCAGAGGAGGAAAGGATTTTCTTGGTAGGAGATGCAGCGGGTCTTGTAGATCCACTTTTGGGCGAGGGCATTTATAATGCAATTAAAAGTGGACAGAACGTGGCAGAAGCTGTTGATAAAGGGTTGAATGGTGGTTCGGCTTTGAAGATATTCCAACAAAAAATGCAACCCATAAAACAAGATGTGAAAAGTTGTTCCGCATCAGCTAATTGGTTCAACAAACTACCCAGCATTGGATATTTTGCTTTGACTTTTCCTTCGACGCGCTACTTTCTAATGAAAGGGTTTGCGATGGGTTTGACTTTTGATGAAACCAAAAAGCAATCCTTCTCCCTTCCCTTTAAAAAAGTTGGAAAAATTAATCAACTCGGCTAATGAGGCCGGATTTAGGAATGGGTAAAAAAAAAGGGTTGCAAATTGAGTTGGCAATTTGCAACCCTTTTTAATTCCCAATGCTCAACCTCTTTTTCTCTTTTTTACCGTCTTGGTGGTAGATTTTTTGCGGGCAGCGCCCCCTTTTCTCCCTTTCGTTCCAGACCTTGTGGTGGTCTTTTTAGCGCCCACAGCCCTGCCGTTTCTGCCTTTCACTCCTGCTTTGGTCGTGGTGGTTTTTACGCCGGCCTTCTTGCCGTTTTTGCCTTTAACACCCGCTTTTGTTGTTGTGGTTTTTACGCCAGCTTTCCTGCCGTTTCGGCCCTTCACCCCTGTTTTGGTGGTGGTCGTTTTAGCGCCGGCGACGACCTTGCCATTTTTATTCCTCACAGCAATTTTGGTTGTCGTTCTGGTGTGAACTACTTTGGAAGACCGCCGACGAGGGGTATAAACTTTGTGGGCAGTGACAACCCTGTGAGTGGTTACAACGTGGTAGTGGGGGCGATAAATTACGGTACGACTGTGGTGCCAATACCAAGGATGAGGACGCCAAGGTCTCCACCAGACAGGATAATAATGCCATCTCCAGGGCGAAATCCAAATTCTATAGCCAGGAGCATAAACATAGCGAACGGAAGGCCAAAGCCATACGTTGACTACTATCCTCGTAATCGAATAATCGGGAGACGGGCCCCCTTTTCCTCCTGTCCCTTCCTCATTAAAAGGTTCCACGATGGTGCTTTCGCCATAAATGTCTTCATCCCCGATAATTTGAAGAATGGCGTTTTCTTTACCCCGCTTTTCAATTTCAATGACGGCAATATCCTGCGATTCCTTTTCACTTACCGGCACTTGCAGGATGATAGCATGCGCGTCGTTTTCTGAATTATCAATGACGCGGATGTAATCGATTTCCCCATCTTCATTCAGGTCCAGGTTGTTGACGTAATTGTCTTCGGCGTTCAATAATTTTTCAAAATTTTCCGGTGATTCGGCTTTCTTGAAAAGGGCCAGCGCACCTTCCAGACTAAAATTATCACCCGGTAGTCCAGTACTATCTGCTTGATTCGTCTCCTGTGCATTTAAAGGAAGCGCAAACAGAAGGGCGAAGGCCAAAGTTTGGAAAATTAATTTGCTACAGTTTCTCATTGTAATAAATTTAAGTTACGAAATATGATTTGGGTAAAATATAGGAAATTCGTGAAGTACGACTTTAAATAGAGAAAGAGGTTTAAAAGAAAAGGAACTGCAACTTAACCATTTCCAGCTTAAAAGAACCAGCCTTCAATGGTGCATTACTGAAATTTTAAACTTTGTCACTGAACCTAATGCCTGTTTTTTGGAAGATTTTGATGGAATACAGGCAATTCTAATAAAAAAAATTAAAAAAAATATCCTCAAATTCAATTTAAGGTTTAATTTTTTCTGCAAAATTAATTACAATAAATTGGGTTATGGAATCATTTAGTATTGATAATCAATGTCTTATATTAGTATAAGGCAATTTTAAGTTTGAAATAAATCTCACAATACCCTATTTTTGTCCTTGTTCTAGGCAAATTACTATCGCATATTTGTATCGTGATTAGTGAGAAGGGAAAGAGGAGCGAAAAACAAGGTTGATTAAAAGAAGTCAACCGCCACCAATTTGAATATGTTCATGGGATTATAATTTATTAATGGCCGGTTGTCCCGATAGTATATCGGGACGCTGTGCTCTTTTTAAAGGGTCTCAAACGACATAAACTTGACAATTTGAATATGTTCATGGGATTATAATTTGTTAGTAGTAGCACCCCCTCCAACAAATTGAGGGGGTAGCTTACTATTATTAAGTTGAGTTCCTGATCAAAGATAAAGCATCAGCTATAAAAAAGGCTGGCTAAAAGTAGCCAGCCGAAGAAATTGAACTCAGTTCATGGGATAAAAACTAATATTAACGCTAAAAAAAGTTCATGGGATTTAATTTCTCTAAAATTCTAAAAAAGCTGATGCGAAATTATATTAAAAATTTTTCAGATACAAGTTCTGCAAAGTTTTTTTGAAAAAATTCGTTTTTGGATATGTTCATGGGATTATAATTTAAGAAGTCGCACTGCTAACAGTGCGACTTTTTTTTTGTATTCTTCAGTGTTTTGAAGTCGAAGTCACTAGCCCAGGCGAAACGAATTTATCGCCCATTCATTTATTTCTTACCAACCGTTGATTCCTTTTGAAATCCTTGCACAGATTGGGAAATTGGAAAAAGTCCTAGCCGAAGCAAGTGCCTAACAGTTTTTGGGTCCTAGCGAGGTGTTCTAGCTTCTATGGAAGGGGTTTGATTTTTTTCAAATGCCAAAGCAGTAAATAATTACTATTTCCCAATATTAGTATTCAACTATTTAAAATTAAAATCTATCATCCGTGTTTTTCCCTGTTTTGAATTAATTGGATTAACGAATGAAAAAAGATACAAAAAACTTCATTTGCAGAAAGTAATCCATGGTACACAAATCTTTTCTCTGAGGTGGAAAATCCTCTAGGTTCAAGCCTTGTCCGTGTTTGGTAGTAAATAATTTCAAATAAACATGTAAAGTAATTCAGATTCTTTACTGTACAATCTGCTTCAAATTTTTTCTATAAGCCGATGGATTTTTTCCAGTTATTTCTTTGAAAAATC
>CAZJYF010000479.1:0-3621 GCA_964549665.1 uncultured Saprospiraceae bacterium | reverse complement strand
TGAGCGATTTCTTTTTCTTTCCCATCGCTTTGCGCAAAGTATCTGCTTCGCCCTTTGAAAAACCACCCAATTTTTGTGAAAGCAACATGACCTGTTCCTGATAGACCGTTATTCCGTAGGTCTCTTCCAGGTATTCCTGCATCTCGGGCAAATCGTAGGTAATGGTTTGGCGGCCGTGCTTGCGGGCAACGAAATCGGGAATGTAAGCCATGGGCCCCGGCCGGTAAAGGGCGTTCATGGCGATGAGGTCGTCGAATTTGTTTGGCGCCAATTCTTTGAGATATTTTTGCATTCCCGGACTTTCATATTGGAAGATGCCGATGGTTTCGCCTCGTTTGAAGAGTTCGTAGGTTTTTTCATCCTCCAACGGAATAGCGTCGGGGTCAATATCAAGCCCCTTGGTTTGTTTGACCAACTTGATGGCATCTTTTATGATGGACAGGGTTTTCAGTCCAAGAAAGTCCATTTTCAACAAACCTGCGTCCTCGGCAACGCTGTTGTCGAATTGACTGACGAGGAGGTCGGAATCTTTGGCGGTGCTGACGGGCACATACTTCACGATATCATCTGGCGTGATGATGACGCCGCAGGCGTGAATGCCTGTATTTCGAATCGAGCCTTCCAATTTTCGGGCGGTCTGAATCATTTTTCCCACTTGGTCATCCTTCCCTGCCAGTTGCCTGAATTGGTTCGCTTTCTCTATGTCTTCCGATTTCATCTCGCTTTTCAGATCTGGGTCAATGTCTTTTCCGGAAAGTATTTTTGCCAGCGTGGCTTTGAGGTGGGTAGGGAATATCTTCGCCACCCGGTTCACTTCGTTCAATGGAACATCCATGACCCTGCCTACATCGCGCAGCGACATCTTGGCCGCCATCGTGCCGTAAGTGATAATTTGAGCGACTTGGTTTTTGCCGTATTTTTCGATGACGTATTGGATGACCTTGTCCCGCCCCTGGTCGTCGAAATCCATATCGATATCCGGCATGGAAACCCGTTCAGGGTTGAGGAAGCGCTCGAAGAGCAAATCGTATTTTATCGGATCCACATTCGTGATGCCAATGCAGTAAGCAACGGCTGACCCGGCAGCCGATCCGCGCCCCGGCCCAACGGCGACGCCCATCTCGCGGGCTGTTGTCGTAAAGTCCTGAACGATGAGGAAGTAACCGGGATAGCCCGAATTTTTGATGACCTCCAACTCAAAATTTAGTCGTTCCTCTATCTTCCCACTGACCGAACCATAGCGCTGCTTGGCCCCTTCAAATGTTAGGTGACGCAAGTAGTCATCTTGTGTTTTGTAGCCTTTTGGAACGGGGAATGCCGGAAGTAGTACATCCCGGGTCAGTTCCAGTTTTTCTACTTTATCAAAAATCTCCATCGTCGTGTCGAGGCTTTGCGGCACATCCTTGAAGAGATGATTCATTTGTTCCTGCGTCTTGAAATAAAAGTCAGAACTGGAAAACCGGAAACGGTCCGCCTCTTCAATGAGGCTGTTGGTATTGATGCACAACAAAATATCGTGGGGCTGCCAATCTTCCTCCTCGACATAGTGGGCGTCGTTTGTAGCGATGACTTTGAGGTTGTATTTTTTGGCAAATTGGAGCAATGTTTGATTCACATCTTCCTGGCTGATGCCCAAATTGTCAATATTTTCAAGCCCTTTGTGCCGTTGCAGTTCGATGTAATAATCTTCTCCGAAAATATCCAGCCACCACTTCAGCAATTCCTCCGCTTTTTCAGTCCCTCTCCTTAAAATGGTTTGAGGAATTTCAGCTCCAATGCAGCAACTCGTTGCGATGAGTCCCTCGTGGTACTTTTCAAGGAGTTCTTTATCAATTCGCGGATATTTGGAATACAAGCCTTCTATGAATCCCAGCGAACAGAGTCTCGACAAGTTCTCGTAACCCTTTTTATTTTTCGCCAGCAGAAGCTGGTGGAAGCGTTTGTCCTTCTCGCCTTTTGCCCTCGAAAAGCTCTTCTTGTGGCGGTCTTTAACCAGGTAAAACTCACAACCTACGATGGGTTTCAAGCCGCGCTTATTTGCTTCGGCAACAAACTTGAAGGCCCCAAACATATTTCCGTGGTCGGTCAAAGCGACCCCCTTCTGACCGTCCCGGACGGCTTTATCCATCATGGTAGCGATGTCCGAAGCCCCGTCGAGGAGAGAATATTGCGTGTGGCAATGCAGGTGAATGAATTCTGGCATTTTTTATAGTTTCAACGCTTTCGAAGGATGTTTTTTTAGGCTACGAAATTACGACAAAAAAGGCCACAAAGCGGCTAGAAAGGAGGAGAATTTTTTCAAAAGCCGGAAACGGTTCCAAGCCCGGATTTTTTTGGGTTGGCTTTTGTTCGTAACTTGTGTTGATTATCAAAAACAGCATTTTTATGAAAATAGATATTCAAAATTTCGGACCGATTCATCATTTCGAATTCGATTTGGAAAAAGACTTGCATTTGTTGTACGGAAAGAACAATGTGGGGAAGTCATACGCTGTAAATGTTTTGTATTGCTTTTTGAAAAGTTTGAGTGCCGAAAAAAATTATGATCAAACTAAATCAAAAGATCGCGAAGAGACGACGTCTGAAAAAAATCCATTTATTGCTTCTCTGAGAAATGATTTTGAAAAATTTTTTATTCCGGAATTCAAAAGAAGTTTATCCAACACCTATTATCCTGGAAATATTAGAAATCGCTTCACAGAAAAAAATTCAGTTCTAACATTTAAACATAAATACTTTTCTATTTCGCTTGAGTTTGATAATAATTGGGTAATTCGAATTAAAAATATTGAAGAAAAATTCGGCAAAAATGTCTCAATTAAAGACCAAAATAAGGACCCTCTTTTAAGTTTATTTGAAATAGCTTTTGAATTCAAAGAGCTAAAGGAAAAATTACTTTTTTTGCCTGCCTCAAAATCAGGGCTTTACAATTCTTTAAGTGGAATGGGCGAATTATTGGCAGAACTTTCCAGGTCACGAAAAGAAATTAATTCAAAAATTGAACTTCCCCCTTTTTCTGAGGCTGTCTCAGATTATACTTTAAAGCTGTTTTCTATTGAAAGCAATGATGGAAAAAGGGATACCATCACCTCTTTTGGGACTTCCTTGGAAAAGATTTTGGGTGGAGAAGTTTATTTTAACGTTCAAAACAAAAAAATTTATTTCCAACCTTTCGGAAAAAACTTTTCTATTCATATTTCGGAAGCAGCGACTATGGTATCGGAATTGGCGCCACTTGTCCTTTTTTTGAAATATGTCCTCTCCTTTAATCAACAAGGAAATATTCTCATCATCGAAGAACCTGAAGCCCATCTTCATCCCGAAGTTCAGGTACAACTCACGGAAATTTTTGTTGCATTGGCCAAACACAAGGTCAAGGTCATTCTCACATCGCATAGTAATTACCTTTTTAACAAGTTGAGCAACATGCTGCTGAAAAAGGAAATCGAGCCGGAAAAAGTGGCGGTCTATCATCTACTTATGAGGGAAAAAGGGAGTATAATCGCTGGAGACATGCAGGCAACGGAAGAAGGCATTGAAGATGAAAATTTTTCACAAGTAGCGGAAGATTTATACAACGAACGACTCGAAACCTACGAAAAACTTAACCAACAAGCCAAT
>CAZJYF010000478.1:0-3621 GCA_964549665.1 uncultured Saprospiraceae bacterium | reverse complement strand
CGAGGCAAAACTTTGTACCGAAGGAGGGACTCGAACCCTCACATCCTTGCGGATATCCCGATGTTCAAATCGGGACGCGTCTACCTTCTGCCACAACACCTTAAAAAAAATCAAACTTTTTGTACCGAAGGAGGGACTCGAACCCGCACATCCTTGCGGATATCCCGATGTTCAAATCGGGACGCGTCTAAAAAACAAGGGGGCGAAACCCTTTGGAATATAATTGTACATTTTAATCGTTTATTTTTCAAAAAAAAACCCCGTCCAAAAATTGAACGAGGCAAAACTTTGTACCGAAGGAGGGACTCGAACCCTCACATCCTTGCGGATACTGGATTTTGAATCCAGCGCGTCTACCAATTCCGCCACTTCGGCTTATCCCATTTTCGAAAAAGGGTTCTTTCAAGCCCTTTTCCAAAAGCGGGGCAAATTTATCTAAATTTTCAGAAAATCACAACAAGAATCATTCGATAAAAAATGGAACCAAGTACAAATGTCGAACAAAGTGAATTTATTCGGCTGCATCAATCACCAATTTGACCATCTCTCCTATTTTGGAAGGTCGCAACCAGCGGGTCACAATTACCAAGTCGTGGGCATCGTCCACGACGATAAAATTGCCTCCAAAACCGGCGGCATAATACACGGAATCATCCACTCCTTCCCAATGCCGTTCGCCTTTGTTGAGCCACCACATGTAGCCGTAGCTGGCGTTGGCTTCGGAAGATTGGCGAAGCAGGTTAATCCACTTTTCAGAAAGAAGCCGGGTTCCGGCCCATTCCCCGTGGTTGAGAAAGAGAAGCCCAAACCGGGCATGGTCCAACGTGTTGATAAACACACCTCCACCCGAATGCCCGCCGCCACTGACGGATTGGGTCATCACGCCATCGACATTGACAAATGAGTTCTCATATCCGAACCAACGCCAGGTAGTAGAAGCACCGATGGGGTCCATTATTTTTTCTTTCAAAACGGAGGGCAGTGGCTTCCGCCAAACCTGCAAAAGGGCATACGCAAGGACATTTACCCGAACGTCATTGTATTCAAAGTTGGTTCCCGGTTCTAGTAAAGGACGGTTTTTCCAATCGTCAATATCGCCTTCCGAAGGAGGGCGGTCTGCCCAATCCTTCATTCCAAAGAGGCTGCCTGACCAGTCGGAGGATTGATTCAGCAAATGATGCCACGCGATTTTCCGGTTGTGTTCTCCACCGAAAGTGCCATCCCAAACATAGTCCACTACTTTATCGTGAACATCCTTTATCAAACCGGCATCCAAGGCAAGCCCACAAACCGTGGAAAGGTAGCTTTTGGTTACGCTAAAAGTCATATCTACCCGTTCCACATCGCCCCATTGGGCAACGATATAGCCATCCTTCAAAATTACACCCGCCGGGCCACCCCGTTTTTTGGTTTTGCCGACAATGTGATGGTAAGGTTCGCGCCGGAAGGCTTCGATAATGGCAATGCGCAGGTCCTTTGAACCCTCGTATTCGTTGGCGAGGGCAAAATCAACGGCTTCTTGAATTTTTGCCCCGTTCAGACCTGTTTCGTCGGGTTTCTTTACTTCCCAAGTTCCCCTTGGCGGGAAATAGGTCACTTGCGCAGACAAGGAGAGGAAAGAAAGCTGAACGAAAAAAAGCGTCAAGCCAAAAGCAATGGGCGAAAGGAAGGATTTGACTTTCATGCTAAGGTTGTTGTGTGGTGCTCAAATATAAGGGCATTCAGGATTTAATTAGAAATTCCTGAACATTTGAATCCATGGAAGCGAAGACATTTGAATTCCCCTACCGCCTCAGAGGCTTGCCGAACAATTCAAAGCCTAAAACCCAGACAAGCTGTCAAAACAACCTGGAAATGTCCAATCCAAGGGCATAAACCATCAGAGCTATTAAAACCGCGAAGCCTGCCATGGTGGCGTATTCCAGAAATTTATCGCTTGGCTTTTTGCCCGAAACTACCTCGAAGAGCAAAAATAGAACGTGCCCCCCATCCAAAGCAGGAATTGGCAGCAGGTTGATAAAAGCCAAAATCAGAGAAAGAAAAGCCGTCATAAGCCAAAAGCGTTCCCATTGCCAGTTGCTGCCAAACATGGAACCGATGGAAATAAAACTGCCGAGGCTGTCGCTTGCTTTAATTTTTCCCTTAAATATTTGACCGAAAGCCTTGATTTGGTTGCCGAGAAAATTCGTCCCTTTTTTAAAACCGGCGGGCAAAGCTTCGGCGAAGGTGTAATCTTCCCGCTCCATTTTAAAAAAATAATTGGGAGCAAAGGGGCCAGCGCCAATTTTACCTTCTTCGGTGGTTACAATTTTAAAATCGAGGGTGTCCGCAGAATTGCGAAGCGTATCTTGGCGCGTTACGGTAACCAATACTTCTTCATTCTTTATGGGATGGCTTTTCACTTTGTCATAAAATACATCAAAGAACGGTGTCGGTTCCCCGTTTAAAGCAATGATTTTGTCCTTTTCCCGGATGCCTGCTTTTTTTGCCGGGCTATTTTTTGGAAAGCCGCCCACCACAAAAGGGACCCTCGACTGATACAGACTGAAGTTTTTATTTTGATAGCTTGAAAGGGCTTGGGCCATCTCATCCGTGACTCGAAGAGTCTCAATTTTACCGGCGCGTTCCACTTCTATCGTTCGGGCATCGTTGATGATAATTTCGGTTCGCAAAGCCCCGGGGTTCAACTTTTCGAGGGGCAAATTTCCAACTTTCAAAACCTTATCGCCATTGCGCAAGCCCAACTCTCTACCCAGAGAATCCACCTGAATGCCGTAAGTAGCGTTCTCGGTGGGCAAATACTCCTGCCCCCAGGTCCAAAGAACCATCGAGTAGATGAAAAAGCCAAGAATGAAATTAACCGTTACGCCGCCAAGCATAATCAGTAGCCGCTGCCAGGCGGGCTTGGAGCGAAATTCCCAGGGCTGGGGCGGCTGCTTCATTTGTTCTTTGTCAAAGCTTTCATCTATCATCCCCGAAATTTTGACATAACCGCCGAGGGGCAGCCAGCCAATGCCGTATTCGGTTTCTCCCTTTTTGAATTTGAACAATTCAAACCAGGGGTCAAAAAACAGGTAAAATTTTTCCACTCGGGTTTTGAACAGCTTTGCGAGCACAAAATGACCCATTTCGTGTAAAACGATTAATATGGAAAGACTCAATACCAATTGGCCAACCATCACCAAAACATCCATATATTTATAAGTTTGAGGAATGAGAAAATGAGGAAACAATCGGTTTCATCTGAATTCTCACTTTTTTTCAATTTATCCGGATGGAATTATCGAACACAAACACCGCAAAAACAGAGTTGTTTGAAAAGGTAAAAATTATTTTTTGTTCTTTCGACTACTTCCCACTCCCGGGCTTGAAATTAGGTTTTCTTTTAAAACGGCTGCAAAGGTAATTTGATTTACAGGCAAATTGTAATTTTTTTTCCGATTATACCGGATTCACTACATTTAGGAAAGTGAATCCAACTGTTTTTTTGAAATGGGTGATTTCAAAATAAAGTATAGGCTTGGAATAAAATAAAGGCTGGCCACCGTGCCGATTGTCAAACCGCCAATTACTGCGATGGCTAAGGGGCGTTGCAATTCAGCGCCCATTCCAACAGAAAAC
>CAZJYF010000477.1:0-3625 GCA_964549665.1 uncultured Saprospiraceae bacterium | reverse complement strand
AGAGGTCATAAACGATTTCTTTGCCCGTCAAGCCTGCAAAATCCACAATGAGATCGTACAAAACTTCCGCCTGTTTTGGATTGGTTTGAAAAAAGGACTTCGGGCCAATTCTGAATCGAACGTGTTTGAGATATTCTTCGATGTATCCTTTGCCGTAATAACAGTTCATTTCCAAATCGAGAACGTAGTCATTCTGCTTGGAATTGATGCAGTAAAACAAAGTGGTCAATTGCGGAAATTTTTCCAAAACAGCATCGAGGAAGTGCGTAATTTTAGGTTGATCGTCCTCATAAAAGCTGACG
This sequence comes from uncultured Saprospiraceae bacterium, assembly GCA_964549665.1. Classification (GTDB taxonomy): domain Bacteria; phylum Bacteroidota; class Bacteroidia; order Chitinophagales; family Saprospiraceae; genus CAZJYF01. The sequence continues at coordinate 3,323 of CAZJYF010000477.1, read as the reverse complement.
ATGAGCATCACCTCCCCCAGGGAAGTCGTCCGAATCATAATGTGCCGCATGAGCCCCGCCGGATTTTTTAAATCAAAAAAAGGCAAGCCCTGCTCAACGGCAATAGCCTTTACGGAATTTCGCAACTCATTAGATGGTTCTCCCTGCAACCAGCAATGGTCAATAGATACAATTTTGTCAAAAGCCCGGGGGCGATGGAAACCCAACACATCTGCCATATTGCTCATTTCGCTGGCAACTTCTTCTGTGGTCAGCCATTTTTTATTGGAAAAGGTGAATTCGAGTTTATTGCGGTAATACTTGGTTTCCTTGCAGGGAATGATTGGCAAAAACTCAGCTACTTCCACCCTTCCAATGCGCACTAGTGCATCGCGGACAACTAATCCCTTGTGATGCACCTGTGATTCATAGGTTACATGCTGCCAACTGCATCCACCGCAGACGTTGTAATGCGCACAAAAAGGCTCCACCCGCTCGTCAGATAATTGGTGATAATGGGTGGGGTAACCCATCAGGTAGCCCTTTTTCTTTTTCACAACACGCACATCCACCACATCTCCCGGTGCAACTCGTTCTACAAAAACGACTCGGCCGGCTTCGTCCCTTCCCACGCCTTTGCCTTTGTCGGCAACGCCCGTAATTTGCACATTTGGCAATATTAATGGTTGTCTGTTCCTTGCCATAATTAATTTTGTGTTCCCTTTTGGTTCAGTAGGCAGTTGGCAGTAGGCAATGTGTTGTCAACTGCCGATTGAATTATTGCAAACTGCCGACTGTACTATTGCCCCACAAAAAAGACGGCATTGCCAAATAAAAACTTGCCTTCTTCCCAAAAAGCACGGTATAATGGGTTGTCAATCAAATAAGTAACGCTCCCCCTACCTTTGTTTTGCACGGCAAAGACCATCGAATTTTTGAGTTTTTCCCGGAGGTGGTAACCGACAAATCCTTCAATCATGGGGTGGTCGTCAATGTAGCCCACGTTCCAGGAATTTTTGAGCAAATCGTACCGACGGCTGCTGGTTTTCAACGAAAAATAATAGTTTGGCATACCGAAGCCCAAGGGGTGCGAGTTGTCCATTTTAATTTTATAAATAGCACCGGGAATAGATTCGGGAATAAAAGACCGCTCTCTATCGTGGTAGGTGGCTCTGCGTTTTTCCAATGTCGCTTCCTCCTCCGCTTTTTCGGCCTCTGTTTTTTCTTCTTTTTTTGCAAATTTGGTCAAGTTAAAACCCTTTTTATCCTCCAAAGAACGATTTGAAAACCCGATAGCTATCAACCGGCCGCCACCGGAAATCCAATTGTTCAACTTGTCGAGAGTAGCGTCGCTAAAACCATAGCGACCCTCCGGGAGTATCAGTAAATTGTAGTTCTCTAATCCAATTTTATTTAAATCGTCAGCGTCTATCAGGGAGATGGGGTAGCCCAAATCCTGCTCAAAATAATACCACACCTGCCCGAAAGAATTGGCAAAAGTCTTTTCACCGGAAAGTACGGCTACCTTTGGCTTTTTAATAAAAGTCATTTCATCGGAACCAAAATCATTTCCGCTCGTGACAAATCCGCTTTGCACCGCGGTAATTTCCTGCTCGAATTTTTCAGCAACTTTTTGGACGATTTTGTCAAATTTTTTCATTTTGCGATTGTCGGCGCGGGTAATGACCAAAGTGCCCGCAGCAAAATGCTGATTATCAATTCCAAATTCTTCCTGAGCATAGCGAACTTTAATATTTTTCTGCAGAAGGGCGCTTAAAAATTTTTCGTTTTGGAGCGATTTCCAGGCAGCGACATAAGCGTAGGGCCGTGCATTATCTATTAAATTGTTTTTGTATTTTTCAAATTCAAATGGTTGACTAATTTCCACTTTTTGCTTTGAGGCGTAAGCCTCTAAACCATAAGCATAGGGCAATGACCAGGCAGTAATATCGTAGGTCAAAGAATCTACCAACTCAGATCGCGGCTCTAAAAGGACTTGGGTCAACACTGCTTTCGGTTGGTAAGCGCTGACCACCAGGTCAAATTCCGAAATGTCGTACTTTGATTCCTTCCCCGAGGCGTAGTTGTAGGCAGTGACACTGCGCAAAGAACCTAGCCGGCCGTATTTTATTTGATGGCGGTCCAATAAGCGACACAGCGATTGGATTTTTTGTGGCGAATTGGTGCTCTTGATGATGAAGGTTTTGTAAACTCCGGGAGGCTTATTTTTCCCATTTTTAAAATATGCTTCAAACTGTCTTGTGACGCGTTCTGCATTTTCAGAGGCCATTTCTACCGTGGAGAGCGAAGTCGTTTTGTGGTGGTCGATGCGGTCTTTGAGCGTCAAAGTATCGCCATTTTCCATGAGAACAGCCCGCCCTGCCCGGCTATGTCCGCCCTGTTCGTAAGTCATTCCGATGGCGCCGTTAAAGGTGGGGTAGGTGTCCCCATAACTCGGATAGAAAAGGTCGAAAACTTCTTTTGTAAAATAAAGCCAGCCGTTTGCATCGAAATATTTCGCGTGGTTTTTGCCAATTTCCACTTGAAAACCGGACTGCCAATCGGTGATATAAGTGTGATAAGGCTGCGCTGCGGGAGCGAAATAATAGGGATCGTCGAGAAACTGTTCATGCAAATCAGCGACTATATGGGGCATCCACTGTTCATAAACTTTCAGCCGTTGTTGGGTTTCAATTTGGGTGGCCCAAGCCCAATCGCGATTCAAGTCGAATAAGTAGTGGTTCACTCTTCCTCCGGGCCACGGTTCGTGGTGTTCCATCGAGGCAGGAGAAGGATCGGGTCTTAAAGCATTTACGCCGCGATTCCAGTGCGTATAGCGCGAATAGCCGTCGGGATTTACGCTTGGGTCAAGCAAAACAACGGTGTTTTCCAACCAGCTTTTCGTTTTTTTATTGGAAGGATTAGCCAACTCGTACAGCACCTGCATGCTGCTTTCCGAACCGGCAGCTTCGTTGCCATGCACACTGTAACCCAGCCAAACAATAGCTGTGGTTTGGGTTTCATCCACTTGACCTTCCAACAAGCCTGCCCGGCGAAGATTGTTTTGGCGAATGGTTTCCAAATTGTCAATATTTTTCTTCGAAGAAACGGCAGCTAGCAGCAAAGGTCTTTCTTCGTTCGTTCTTCCATATTCTGTAAGGTTTACCAAATCACTATTGGAAGCAACGTATTGAAAATAAGCTACCAGAAGGTGGTGGGGCGTAAAATTTTCACCCAATTTGTGCGGTAAAAATTCGTCGGGCGACAACAAGGTTTCCTGAGAAAAGGAAAGCGAAGAGATAATCAAAAAGCAGCCTACAAATTTAATTTGCTTGAACATCGGG
>CAZJYF010000476.1:0-3632 GCA_964549665.1 uncultured Saprospiraceae bacterium | reverse complement strand
CTAATTCGTTCGGCTATTTATCAATATCACGGATTATTTATTTTCTCCCGGATTCTAAAAAAAATGTTTTTTTTAATTTCTACTTTGTGGCGTCCTGAAAAAAATTAATCCGGCAAAAAATATTTGTGTAAATCTCGTTCGAGTTGTTCAGCTATTATCCGGTTAGCTTTTGCATTGGGATGACGGTCAATATTTTTCTTGATCCTATAATCCCAAGCACCGAATAAACCGGAATAATTCAATACTTTAATGGTGTTCGTATCAATGAAATTTACTATTCGGTCAGACTCCCCCGGAAAAATTAGTAAAAAGAAATGATCGTTCCCAAATTGCTGTTGGTAATTGGAAAATGCTTTTTCAATAACTTTGGCAGTAAGTTTTAAATGGTTGTCTTTGATGGAAAAGGGGTAATCAAAATTGAAATAACGCAAAAAACGAAAGCTAAACAGAAAGTCGTAAATAGCACTCTTCCATTTCCTTCCTGATTCAAAATTTCCTTTCAATTTTAACGAACCATTTTCCAGCACGTAGTGTGGGGCATTCCCACCATAAGAAGAACTATATTTTAAGAAGCCCGCTACTCTTTTACAATGGTCGGCGATATAAACAAAAACGGCAAAGCCTTTTTTTTCCAAAACATCCTTGCTTAGGTCTCTTGATTCCAACAACCGAAGCATCTGATGTGGTCCGTATCCATTCGATGCGTAATTATAGGTATTCGAAACCATATTTATTTCATCAAAAAAATACGGCAAAGTTTCCTCATCATTCAAGCCCCAACCAAAAGTAAAAGACCCTCCAAAAAACAACGCATATCTTTCTTTTTTGGAAGAAGACCGAGGGTAGGTTCGCCGGGAAAGGCTATCCGTAGAGTAGATAACGGAGAAAAGAGTATTGCCTGTTTTCGTTGAAATCCCAATTGATTCGCCTTGCGAATTGGGTCTTGGTTTATCCCCTAAAAGACTATCCGAAACAATGAAATCCAGCCCTGTAGCGCATTCTATCGGATTATCTATTGGGTTTTCGAAAAGAAAAGAAAAGATTATTTCTATTAAAAAAATAATTATCCCAATGTTTAGGATATTTATCAAAACCAAGGATTTCAGTTTGTGGGCAAGCGCACCAAACAATAGTAACAACTGGAAAAATATGGCAAAAAAATGAAAGCGGTAGCTCGTTAGCCTACCATCTTTATCGCCAAAAAAATAATCTAAAAAAAACTCACTTCCATTGACAATTATAACGGCTGCTAGAACAAAGAGAAAATACCTCCTTTCTTTTGTAAATATTTTAAGGGCGATTTTTTTCATGAAAAATGAGAGTCAAAACTTTATCTCAATATCACCATTTTCCCAAAGCCATTCTTGAAAAAGGTGTCGCTTCCCGTTTCCAATTGCTCGTAATCTTTTCCGTCACTTTGTTTTGCGAGGACTCTGTAGAGGTAAATTCCATTTGCCAACCTATCTCCGTAAGTGTCCCTTCCGTCCCAAGCGTAATCCGTGGTGTGGGTTCCTATTTTTAATAGCCCGAGTTCGTCTTGTGTGATTTCTTTTACTATTCTACCCGAGATGGTCATAATTTGAATTTTGAAAAATGCAGGTGGTTCGTCGCCGGTCAGGGTGTAAACGAACCGGGTGGAAGTTGAAAAGGGATTCGGATAGTTCAACACATTGGAAATCATTTTTTTGTTAATCACCCTAAAAGATACTTTAAAGTCAAATTCGCCGGCTTGGTTACCCGCTACATCTTCCGATTGCACGATCAATTCATAGGTTCCGTCTTCTTCAAAGGCTGGACTTAATTCAATGGTTGCTTTGTTTTCCTTTTCAATATTTCCTGGAATTGCCGGAATAAATCGAACCATATCACCGTCAAAGGGGATCTTCTCAACAATGGGGTTGCCGGGAAATTTTATCAAAATTTTAAAGAGCGACGTATCTGCCAATTCCAAAAACCGGTTTTCATCCTGAAGGCTGATGACAATGCGAGGACGTGGAGAAATCAAGTCGCCATCCAAAATATGTTGACCATCGAAGGTCACGTCCAAAACCGGATTCCGGCTATCTTTTTCAACAAAAAAGTCGGAGATAATGAAATTATTTTTGTGCGATAATTCCATTTGGTCATCATCCGGGTTCACTTCTACGGAGATTCGTTGCAAATTTTCCAATGACCTGGTATTTAAACCAAATTCTGTGGTTGTAGACTCCCCGTTTTGTAGGGCAGGTATTCGATTAAAAAAGGCCTGCACCGAATTGTCCGAATCCATAATCAGGTATTTAATTAATACGCTATCCGAATTTTGTTGACTAATATTTTCGATGGCATACCGCATCAAATAATCGTCTCCCTGTGGAAGGGTATCGAGGTGTTTAAAAAATTCCCGGTTCGGATTAACCGCCAATTCCGGAACTTCTTCATACGTTATCCGCCAATAATCGAGGTTGGCGGTGGTTCTGTCAATTTCGTCTTTTGAATTGAACACCACCTTCAAAAAGGGAAATTGCGAGGCATTGATACTCCCTAAAGAAAGACTTGGCTCCTGTAGGTTCTGGAATAACAGGGTATCGGTTCCGCTTTGCAAATTGATTCCGCGAATGGAATAATTTACGGTGTCATTCTCAGGAATGTTGGCGGGGATTAAGTTCCAATGAAATTCTTTCCACTTTTTTGCAGGACCGATGAGGGTGGACCCAAAACTGCCTTCCGTCTGAACTTCAGGAAAAGGGTATTCGACAATCGCCAAATCATTGATATCCTGTGCAATATCTTCAACCAACGGCTGACCACCTTTCTGAAAAATGAAAACGTAGGGAACCGCACCTTTTTCTTCTAATTGTCTTACTTTTTTTGCCCCCATACTTTCTAATACACTAAAAAGATTCTTCCCAAGTTGAATAGAATCTGTGCCCCATTCTTCTGGTTTATAATTCGCATCAAAAGATTTTTGGACAGTGTAGAATATTACATATCGCCCCAATGGAATGCCATTTTCGAGAAAACTTATCAGATTAGCCCTATCTTCAAAGGAAGTAGTTCTAAAGACCCAGGGACACAAAAATCCGTTGGAAGGTACAGAACCATAAGCCCCCTCTCCAATCGGAGGGTTAAACCAATTAGGATAAAAAACTGGGTCCGGGATAATCATCTGAACCCCTTCATTAATTAACCACGGCCATGGACACCCAATCGGTTGCCCACTCACGACAAACTCCGGCGGATTCCCCACCTCCCAAACCTTGTTTTTCACTCTGACATCTCTCAGGTTACTTACAAAAGAAAAACTCCTCGACGAATCAATTAATATAATTTTATCATCAAAATCGTCCTTCCGAAACTGCCAAAAATTCGATTGATTCCAGCCCGCTTCACTCCCCGGCAAATAGACAAACGAACTATTACTCCACACGAACCCCTGATTTACCGAAAGGCTATCGGGACTGACCCGCCAATAATAGACCTGCTCTTCCTGCCAAGCCACCGTTGGAGTCCATTTTACCAACCCACCCTTTTGGACGATTTCGGTTCGCTGCTTCATTGGACTGTTATAAAGTTCTGTAGTGTCCAATTCCAAAATATATTTCCGTTCGCTTGCCAGGGCATTCAAGGTGGAAGAAATCAGGGTAATATCG
>CAZJYF010000475.1:0-3637 GCA_964549665.1 uncultured Saprospiraceae bacterium | reverse complement strand
TTTCGCTAATTCTTCGCTTTAAATCGTTTCATCGCTTCGGTCAGCCTCGGAACCACATCGAATAAATCGCCAACGACGCCGTAATCCGCCGCCTTAAAAAAGGGGGCTTCGGGGTCCTTGTTGATGACTACGATGACCTTGGAATTATTCACCCCTGCCAAATGCTGAATCGCCCCGGAGATGCCTATGGCCAGGTACAAATTGGGGCGAATGGCAATACCCGTTTGACCTACGTGTTCGTGGTGTGGACGCCAGTCGCTATCAGCTACTGGGCGCGAACAAGCTGTCGTAGCGCCCATCACTTTCGCCAAATCCTCGATGATTCCCCAATTTTCCGGTCCCTTCATCCCGCGACCGGCGGAAACCACCAATTCGGCTTCGGGCAACGGAACCGTTTCTCCCTGCTGAAGCTTTACCTCTTTGACCTCGATGCGCCCGGTGGGGACAGTTACGTCCAGATTTTCCACTGAAACCTCGGTGCCGACTTCCTCTGGTGGAATTTCGTTTCCAACCAGGGAGAGCACTTTTACGTCAGAGGTCACTTCGTATTCGGCGATAGCTTTGCCAGAGAATACGGATTTAGTAACCTTGAAAGTACCGTCTATTTTGGGTAGGTTGTTGACGCCGGCTACCGAACCGGCATTCAGACGTGCAGCCAACCGACCAAGAAGGGATTTACCGGTCGAAGTATGGCTGAGAACGACGACTGTGGCCCCTAGCTTTTGAGCAGCTTCACAAATGATGGCGGCATACACCTGACTGTCAAACTGGTTCAAAGCGGCATCGGAAATATTATAGACCTTAGCGGCACCGAATTTCCCCAACTCGCCTCCGTTTTCGATTTTGCCAAGCGTCACGGCAAGGCATTCGGTATCGAGAATTTGGGCGGTTTTATAGGCATAGGTCACCGCCTCTTTGGCGACTTTTTTGATTTGACCGTTTTGACTTTCTGCAAAAACTAGAACTGACATTATTGGATTATTTTGTTGCGATTAGATTTTGGACAAAAGATTTTTGGAACACGAGGAACACATTTGATTCCTGTTTTCTTAAATCACTTTTGCTTCTTCGTGCAGCAGGCGAACCAACTCGTCCATATTTTCCGGGTCGACCAATTTCACGCCTTCTTTTGGAGGTGGCAATTCAAAATGAACCGGAAAGGCAGGGTCTTCAAAAGGAACCGGTTCGACCACTTTCAAGGGCTTGCGCTTTGCCATCATAATGCCCCGCATGTTTGGGATGCGTTGTTCGGCCATCCCTTTAGCGGCACTAAGAACGAAAGGCGTCGCCACTTCAACGATTTCCTCACCGCCCTCGATATCCCGGGTGACCGTTGCCAAATTGCCTTCCATTTCGAGATGGTTCGCATAAGAAACGAACGGCAAGTCGAGAAATTCAGCGACCATAGCGGCTACTTCCGAACCGTTGTAGTCGATGCTTTCCTTGCCACAAAAAATTAAGTCGAAATTTTCCTGTTGGGCGTATTCGGCAATTTGTTTGGCAATGAAAAGGGCGCTTTTCGGATCAGAATCAATCCGGACGGCTTCGTCTGCCCCTATCGCTAACCCCTTGCGAATGACGGTATCATTGGCAGCAGGGCCGACATTGATAATGGTCACTGTTCCTCCTTCCGCTTCTTTTAATTCCAAAGCCCGGACGAGGGCATACCACTCATCGTAGGGGTTCATGATGTAATTAACCCCGTTTGCATTGAAGGCACTTCCGTCGTCGGTAAAAGAAATTTTGGCAGTCGTTTCGGGCGTTTTGCTAATACAAACTAAAATTTTCATTTCTTTTGGCAGGCTTAATTTAAGGTTGAAAATGAGGTGCAAATATAGGTAAAATGAGCATTAATGGAAACGTTTTGCGAAAATTCGCTAAATATTATTTCATGGAAGAATCCTTAGCTTTTCGGGTCGTGTAACTGGCAAAGATTTCCAAAGTTGGATTAATTGAGAATTACGACCTTCCTTGCATTGCCTATGCAAAAAAGCGACAAAGAATTTATAGGACCGGAGAGAGATTTCTTCGATTAAAAAACGAATTTGAAAGAGGGAAATTTAACTTTCATTTTTTCAGTCAGGGCACAAAGAGGAGGTTTTAAACCAACCCAGGAAAATGGCAAAACACTATAGTCCTGGAGGTGTACTTCACTTCAGCCAACCATCAAAACCCATTTGTAATTCTTTTAATGATGGGCTAATTATTTTTCGACTTTTACTTTACAAGGAAACCAGTCTGAGAGCTTCCGTCCATCAATCAGCTTTTTTCCTGCACCACATAGTCTCTTGCTTCCACCAATTCTGGTCTTTCGCTGTTGGACCCTTCCGTAAGTTTTAGCAATCCTTCATAGTACGATTTTGCTTTCTGCTCATCACCGACTCCTTTTGCTGCAATAGCGGCTCCATAGATGCTATTAAACCTATTGGGGCGTGCTTGTAAGTTTTTTTCGTAAGCTTCCAAAGCTTCGGAGGGCTTGTTAATCTCCAATAACATATCGCCTAAGAGTTCGGCTGCTGGCAGTACTTCTCCAGGTGTCACGCCGTGTTTTTCGGTATTTTCCTCCAAGGATGAAGCTTCCTTCATCAAGGACAGTGCTTCCTCTGGATTGCCTTTCATAAATTGAAGCCAGGCTTGTGATGCCTTGATTTCAATCATGACCTGAGTTGCATTATATGCTTTGCGGGGATTGTCACTATCTAAAATGTCCTTCCTCAATCCCTGTAGAATGGCTATTTCTTTTTCTGCTGCTGAAAAATCCTTTGTGTGAGCAGATCCGAGGGCTCTGGCAAAGTGAAATATAGATTTTTGCCAGGGGAAATGATTCCACTGTATTTCCGAATCATGTAATTTTAATTTAGCAGCCTCTGCCCAATTTTTGTTCTCCAGTGATAATCTAGCCGGAATAGCTGCGAAGGGGTAAGCAATGGCAAAAATATTGTGCGGGTTGAGGTAGTACATCTTTCGCAAGGATTGATATTGTTTCAGGGCATTCGCATTGTCTCCTTTTTGCAGGTAGGCATATACCAAATAATCCATGGCGTGAACTTCATTGCTCCAATGACCTTGCATATTACTTTCTTCGGCGTAGCAAATAGCCGAGGAAACGGAATTCAAATTGGTTTCAATGGATTCTTGCCACAGGCCAAGTCGTGTAAAAATATGGGAAGGCATATGTTGCGCATGAGCTGAAGCGGGTGCAATATCGGCATACCTTCTGGCGGTAGCTAATGCCAAATGAGCCAATCCCGGATTATCGTAGTTGTGAATGATGTAATGGGCTATGCCGGGATGGTTTGGATAATCTGGAACCAATGCCTCTAATATTTTCCCTGCTTTTCTTTGTTTGGTGTAGTTTTTATCGTTCAGATCTGCCGCTGAATAGAGTGCCAGCGCATAAAATATGGCGGCTTCAATATCCTTTTTATCCCCTTCGTAAATTTGCTGCATTTTTTTCTCATACTTTAATTCTCTGGTATTGTGATCCAATTTTTTCCAATCGTCATAAAACGAGCTGATAGCATCTAAATATTTTTCTTGTCGCGGTGGCTTGGGTAATGTTCTCGCTATCTGCAAAATTTTAGTACCTTTCTCAAGGTCTTTGGTTGGCGGTTCGCCCCAAGCCGAATGATAAATG
>CAZJYF010000474.1:0-3643 GCA_964549665.1 uncultured Saprospiraceae bacterium | reverse complement strand
AGGCGAAGCATCAAAAGCGATGACTGCCTTGAACTGCCCTTGCGCATAATTGCCCGAAGGGCTGATGCGTTCTACCTTGCCGTCCAGCAATTCTTTCCCCAACGCGGCTATCGAAATAGCTACCTGGTCTCCTTCTTTTACCCTGCTGATGTCCTTTTCAGAAATGCTTGCCGTGACCTTCAGCGTCCCCAGGCTTTCCAACACCAAAACTGGAACGCCCGGGCTGGCCATGTCTCCTTCGCTGAGAAACTTTTGTTTGACCCTGCCTGAAAAGGGTGCTTTGAGAGAAGCATAAGACAAGGCGTCTGCTATCTCCAACTCCATCTGCCGGATGGCTTCGATTCTCGCTTTGGAACTTTCCAGCTGAGTGGATATATCGTCCAGTTCTTTCTGGGTGGCACTGTTTTGCTCGACCAGCGTTTTAATCCGGTTATAATTTTTTTCCACATTTCGAAAGTTAACTTCGGCTTCCAATAGCTTTGCCCTCACCTGCGCCTTTCGGATTTTCAAGTCATTGCTTTTGATGCGCACCAATTCCTGCCCTGCGCGAACGAATTGCCCTTCTTTTACCTTCAACCAAGTGATGGTTCCCATCATTTTCGTACTCAACTGCGCCTGTTGGTCGGAGGTCACAAACCCGGGAAAACGGTACTCGCCGGGCACCTTTTTCGCAACGGCTTTTTGGACCTTCACTTTTAGGGGTTCTTGTTCCTTCAGCGTACTTTCCCGGTTCTCCTTTTTTGAAGATGCACCGCAAGAAAACAGGCCTGCCAATAAGGGCAACAGTAACAAAACCATTAGGACTTGCTTTTTCATGTTTTAAATATTTTTGAATTTGAAATTAAATGGGTCGCGTTCAACAAGGGTTTGCCAAATTTATTTGGCACTTAATAGTTTTTATAGGAGCTCCAAATAAATTTGGCGCACCAGTGCCCCAAAAGGGTAAAACAGAGAATGACCTTTTTTTCCCTTTATTTTTTCAACTCGCAATGGACTCTAATTAGCGGGTTCATTCGATTAAATCGGCTTCCAGCAAAAACTCCAGATTTGCTATTGACAGGGTGTATTCGAACAATTTTTTCCAATAGTCGAGGTGTTTTTCGACAAGTTTGGTTTCCTGCTGCAGGATCTCCACGGTTTTTTCCATTCCTTGTTTATAGCGATTGTTGCGGATGAGGACAATTTCTTCCTGCTGCTGGATGGCGGATTGGAGGATATTCAATTGTTCTCGATAAAGACGGGTCGCGTTCTTTTCCTTTTGGATGTCGAGGCGGTTTATGGCGAGGGCTTGCTCATATTGAAGTCTGGTTTTACCCAGTTCGGCTGCCTGCCGATCTTTTATTGCAGCCCGCCTGCCTCCGTTGAAGATGTCCCATTGAAGACGCAACCCCACTAACCAACTCTGTGCTTTTATTCCGTTGTTGAGTTCGTAGGCGCCAAAAGCATTCAACTGGGGAAGAACCGCTTTTTGAGAAGCTGCCAACATTTTTTCCTGCGCCCGAACTTGGTATTCCATTGCCTGCATATCGGAACGCAGGGCCAGCGATTTTCCGGAAGGATTTATTTTTTCAGCCGGAAAAAGTTTTAACGTATCCGTTAAATGGAAAGATATGGGACCTTCTTCTCCCAGCAAATAAGCCAGGTAAGCATTGGCCTCGGAAATTTGATTTTGCAGTCCGGCGAGTTGGTTTTCCAAATCCAGCACCCAGATTTTAGCGGCATGAACATCCGCTTTCAACACCATTCCCTGCATGAAATTATTTTGCGTAAGCCGTACCGTGCCATTTGCCAATTCAAGCGCCTTGACAAACACGTTTTGGCTTTTGCGCAATAGTTCGAGCTGGTAATACGTCCTTGTTACCTCCAGACGGATTTGTCGGGCGGTTCTTTGTAAACGCAGGTCGGAAATTTTCACTTTGTCCGCCATAGCCTTTCGCTGCCACCATCGTTGGGGATTAATGAGCGGTTGTTGTATTTCCATGCGGGTGGAAATATTCTGCGTGACATCGGGATTGTTCAAGTAATCAGGATTGAAATCTGCTAAACCTATTTCTTCTTTTTTCAACTTCAAACCAAAAGCCTGCAAGGGGTCGTTAGTAGAAATGGCATCTGAAATGAGGGAAACCTTCGGCAACCAAACGGCTTTCGTTTCATTGTATCGGGCCTGTTGAGCTTGTAGGACTGCGTGCGACTGAAGAATGTCCCGGTTGTTGACAGAAGCTTTTTGCAAGGCTTCCTGAAGGCTGAGTAGGTGGGTCTGCGGTTGTCCTTTATCAGAAACTTGCGCGCCTAAGCCATTTGCCAGGCAAACTATCGCTACCAGTGTTATCGTCAATTTTTTCATGCCGCAAAATTAGGGATAGGTGCAGCCTCAGTCAGTGATGCTTATCACTGACTGGAAAAAATTTAAACAACAGGGCTTTTAAAAATGGTAAAACTTGCGATTGAAGCGGGAAAAGATTTTTTTTGCATTAATAAAACTGAAAAATTTTGACGAAACAATTTGGATTGGACGGCCCTAATCTCCACGTTTCTTTCCGTTACCTAAACGGATAAAATTATGCCGGCTTTTTTCAATTGCATTCAAAATTTTTAAAAAACAATAAATCGAAACCTTATGAAAAAAATGATTTTCTCCGTGTTGATGCTCGCCACTCTGTTGGGGTCATGCAGCAAAGATGCCAACAACCCCAATCCGTTGGTCATACTTCATTTTGACGGGCCCAATCAGACAGCCCCGGTACTGCCGGAAGGAGAATACGAAGCGGCAGCCCGCTTTACTTCTGCAGAGACGGCCAATTATGCCGGTAAAAAACTGACGGGCGTATCCTTCTATTTGACCCAATTGCCCCTGCGGGTCGAAGTGAAAATTTACGGAGAGGGCACCGCGGATAGCCCCGGCGATTTGTTGTACTCTGCCAGCGTTTCTACCCAGGTCGAAGCAAACAAATGGAACGACTATTCATTGACGAATCCCGTCGCCATCACCGGAGGTGACCTGTGGATTAGTATCTCACTTTCGCATTCGAAGACCCAGCCTTCTATTGGTTGCGACCCCGGACCGGCCATTCCCAACGGAGATTGGTTGTTTGATAGTGCTGACAATCAATGGATTCCTTTTAACCAACGCAGCGGCGCAAGCATCAATTGGAATATTCGGGGAACCGTTTCGGATTGAGGACTTGGACGTTTAGCAATCCTCGATAATGTAAAATTTAGAGCGTTTATGCCAATAATTTGGAAAAAAGAAAGCCATGAAGCAAGACGAAATATTAACCCTTCATCCCGATGGCGAAGTCGGAACGCTGCTTTCCCTCCAGCTCTATACAATGATAAAAGACGCCATCGTAGAAATTTTCTTAAATCAGGCAACGGCGACATTAGACGAAATAATTTCGCAATCGGAAAAGAAATTATCCATAAAAACGGAAGAGCCTGTTCACGCTCTCATTCCGATCGTTTGCCTCGACCTGGAGGCGCGAGATTACCTGGAGCGATTGCCGGATTCGAAACCACTCCAATTCCGCATGAAGCTAATGCGGTGTTGAAAAAATTTGCGATTTCCGCAAAATTAACTGATTTCAAGCGTCAGTTCACTTTCTTCAACACCCCATTCTCTTCCCGGACGATATAGGCACTTTGA
>CAZJYF010000473.1:0-3648 GCA_964549665.1 uncultured Saprospiraceae bacterium | reverse complement strand
TCCGGCTTATTATCAAGCGGGCATTTTGACTCTTGGGGAAAACTTCCGACGTATTCTGCTTTATTTATCTCCACTTTAATTGAACATTCTTTTTATCCTGCAAATGTAGGTTAAAAGATTGAAACGCTTCAAATTTTGCCGGGGAGGTTCGCCAGACAAGGGCATGGTTAGCTTTGGTTATATCCCCTGATTTTATGATCCTTTTTTAAAACGGCAATTGAAGGTTAAGATTTATTAACTATTCCTGAAAAATGTATCTTTATTTTGAAAAAGTCCGTTTACAATCAAAAAATTAAAACCTTAAAATCATGAAACGATTTATCATTTTTATCTTCCTTGCAGCTTTTGCTATTGCGGCTAACGCACAAATTAAAATCGGACTTCGGGCCGGACTGAGTTCCACCGATTTATCGCCCAAAGACCTTTTTGCAAAAAACCAACAACTTAAATTAGCCATCAAAGACGCCAATTACGGCTTCCACATCGGGCTATTTGCCCAACTTAAATTGGCTGGTTTTTTCCTTCAGCCTGAAGTTCTGCTCAACTCCAACAAGGTGGATTTCACCGTTGACGATTTATCCAATAACCTGCCCGAAATGGTTTTATCCGAGAAATACCGCAATCTCGACATCCCCCTTTTTGGTGGTTTTAAATTTGGCCCTTTGCGCATAGGGACCGGCCCTGTTGCCCACATTTTCCTCAGCAGCAGTTCCAGCCTTTTTGATATTGCCGGCTACGAACAAAATTTCGACACCCTCAATTGGGGGTGGCAGGCCGGCCTTGGGCTGAACCTGTGGAAAGTGATTATTGATTTGAAATACGAAGCCAATTTTGACAAATTCGGAGAGCATATCGTCATCGATGGAACGAGTTACCATTTCAGTAAATCGCCCTCTCGGCTAATTTTTTCGGTAGGAATTTCTTTCTAATCCATCAGCTATAATCACCCCCCCTTCCGTAACTTTTTATGTGGATGGGGGGATCACTCTTTCAAAGTTTTGGTTGTTGTCAAAACCCTTACCTTTGTTCCTGACATCCAATGCAACCATTTTTGTTGCAACTCCCACTTTAAGTAGTAATTTGAAAAGGTACCTAAATGATCTCCAAAATCGGTATGACCGAAGATGAACTTATTTGCTCTTGCTTGGCCAACGACCGCTTGGCACAACGCGCGTTGTACGACAAATACAAAAAGGCGATGTACACTTTGGCCTACCGCATTACAGGCGATTTTGAATCGGCTAACGATGTGTTACAAGATGCCTTTTTAAAAGTTTTCAGGGGTTTGCATTCGTTTCGGGCAGAATCTACCCTCGGTGCATGGATAAAAACCATCGTGATTCGCACCGCTTACAGCACTCTCCGAAAAAATAAAATTTATTTCGACCCCATCGAAAACGTGAACTCGAATGAATTTTTGGATTGGGGCGATTATTTGGATACGGAATATCTGGAAAAGGCGATTCTTTCACTCCCCGACGGCTACCGCTCAGTTTTCATTTTGGTTGAAGTGGAAGGTTACCGGCACAAAGAAGTTGCTGAAATGCTCGGTATTTCGGTGGGTACTTCTAAGTCCCAACTTTTCTACGCCAAAAAAAGGCTGCGGGAAATGTTGAAAGATTATAGCTATTAGGTACGGCAGATAGACCTAAGATAAAAGACCAAAGATTGGAAGGGAAGTCTTTTATCTGAAGTCTTTCATCTTGAGGGTAAATTTATTAATCAATGAACGAATTTAATAAACAATCGCTTCACAAGGCCATTGCTTCTTTGCCGGAATACCAACCCCCTTCCACGGTTTGGGAAGAAATTGATATGGAGTTGGAAAGAGACCTTTCGAAGGAAAAATTGCTGTCGGAATTGAAGGAGTTGCCGTCCTACGATCCGCCCCAAAAAATATGGAAAAATATAGCCAGAAAGCTTTCGGCGAGGAAAAATCCCGGGGGTGTTAAGGTGGTCCTTCTAGGTCGTTGGAAACGAATGGGTTCGATAGCTGCTGCGGTGGTGGTTCTCTTAACGGTTACATGGTGGTTACAGAAGAAAAAACAAACATCCGAAATCCGTCTTTCTTATTCCGTTGAAACAGTCGATGATGAATTGCTGAAACGCGATTGGAATGATGACGAGGATGGGTTTAAACAAATCGAGGCAATTTGCCGGAACCACAAATTTATTAGCGACCGCCCTGATTTTAAGCAATTGCGGGAAGAACTAGAAGAATTGGCAGGTGCCAAGAAAGCACTTGAACAGGCTATCGGCAAATACGGCACAGGCGTAGAATTAATCAACCAAATTAAAAGCATCGAACTGGAACGCACCGATATTTTGGAAAAAATGGTTGACAAAATGATTTGATCAAGGCTGAAAATTCGATGTCGGACGTTTGTTTTTTTGGGTGTAATAAAGAACAAATACCCGACAAAAATAATGTTGATGAAAAAATGAGAAACATCACAAAACTCTTGGTTTTATTGACTTTCCTCTTTCTTTGGGAACCAGGTCATGCGCAAACTGCCATGCAGGTTGTGACCAAGGTTATCGAAAAAACGATACCCTATAAAAACGGTTATGAGGTAAATATCGAAGGCGACAAAGCAGAAATTTTGGTCGAAACCTGGGAGAAAAACGAGGTGAAGGTATTGATTGAATTGATTTCAAAACACCCGGACAAAAGCATTGCCGAAAGAGATTTGAAAGCCATGAAATACGCTGCCGACCAACACGGCGACAATCTTTATTTTAGAAATTACATTTCCGTGCCCGAAGGAAGCAAGCAACCGGAATCGGACCTGAAAGCCATCTACACCATCACGCTTCCGGCGGATTGCCCGGTGTATCTCAAAAATCATTTTGGCTTGACCAACGTCAGCAATCTAACCAATGCTTTGCGGATTCAAAGCGAATTTTCAAAAATATGGCTGGAAAATCTGCGGGGAAGGATCGGCATTAACACGCGTTTTGGCGATGTGGAAGGAAAATACATCGATGGCGACGTTTCTATAAATTCCCGGCGGTCAGACATTACCTTGCACGAAATTAGAGGGAATTGGGACATCAATTCCTACTACGGGATCATCAAACTTTTCACCGACCCGAATCAAAATCTACTCAGTCTCAACATTGACGCAGAAAAATCGGACGTCTATTTTTTCGACCCCTTTCCGAGTGTGTACGGCTATACCCTAACGGCGCACTACGGCAATATTAGCGTGCCGAATGAGTTGAAATTCAACTATTTAGAAAACTCCAAGCAATTGAAAAAAGCAATTTTCAGCTCCCGCGTCGCCAATGGTTCCGTTTCCATCAAAATCTCCTTCGGAGACATTATTATCAGGAACCCCTGATTTACCCAAATCAATAATTCCCTCAAAGAAACAAGAACACCGATGCGGCCGGTCAACGGATATTACGGCAGGATGTCGTCATGATTGACAAAATTTAAAGCGTCTGGGCAACAAATTTATCGAACAACTCTACTTTACTGACATTCGTTTTTTGAATTAAAAAGGGTCTGACATCTTCTGCCATATCTTTTAAAGAAATGTTTTTACAAAATTCCAAAATTTTGTTTTTCAATTCAGCCGAGGTGGCAATACCAGCTTTCTTTTTCAAAAAATCAAAGTTGGGTTTTGTTTTGGATAATAGAAA
>CAZJYF010000472.1:0-3652 GCA_964549665.1 uncultured Saprospiraceae bacterium | reverse complement strand
TTGTTGTTTGTTTTATACCCTGATAAGATTGGCACTTTTCTCGAATAGCACTCACTGTCGACTGCATTGGTTTCCACTGTGCTAAACAGCTACTCTCAACTACCAACAGGAAAGAAATAATCATCAGAGGTAAAAAAGTTCTCATAGCCGATACTGTTCACATTTAGGTGATTGATTACCAATTAAGTAAAATATTTAGAGACCCCAAAAGTGAAGATTTGTAAATGGTTAATAATCAGTCAATTAAAACGAATTCATGGGTTTTTGCTTAATAAACAATATGAATTCATGTTTCTTGATACCAAAACTCTTCACATTCTGATTTAGCTTTTTTGACCCTTTCGCAAATCCTTTATTTACAAGGGCTGTCGAATTTTGTCGAATTGATCTTAAATCATTGATAATCAACGAATTACAATTTTGATGCTTATAACTAATTGATTATCAAGTAGTTAAATTTATTGAAAAGCTTGAACAGTGTCGATTACTTGACACGACAAAAATTAAAAACAGTAATATGAGTCTGAATAATTAAGGGTGTTACTTCAAGTAACGCCCTTAATTCGGCACTTTTATTCTTAAAAAAGCTAATCATATTTTGAAAAACATTTTTTGTCGGGTCGAGTGGAATTTTTCACAAAAAGCATTTCAAAAAGCCAAATGGGACATGGCAGCAAAAACGCGAATTATTCGTAAAACTTCCGCCCTTCCTTTGCCATTTTCCGCAACAGCGGGCTACAGCGGTAGCGGTCTTCCAAATATTCCCGGTGAAGCCGGTCCATCGTTTCCACACATTTTTGAATGCCCTTCTCATCTGCCCACTGCAGCAAACCTTTCGGATAATTCACTCCTTTCGTCATCGCCAAATCGATGTCGTCCCGCGAGGCAATATTCAGGTACAGCGCATCCGCTGCCCCATTAATCAAAAGCACGAGGATGCGCCAAAGGATGTCTTCGCCCAATTTTGGGTCTTTTGCCGGTTCTGGATTTTGGGCGTTTTCGGAATAGTCGTAGTAGCCTTTTCCCGTCTTTCTGCCGAGGTGGCCAGCTTCGGCGAGTCGTTTTTGGGTAAAGGAAGGTTTGTAACGGGGGTCGTAGAAAAAGGATTTAAAAACCGTTTCGGTGACGGTGTAATTGACGTCGTTGCCGATGTAGTCCATCAATTGGAAGGGACCCATACGGAAACCGCCGATTTCGGTCATCGCCCAATCGATTGTCGGAACATCGGCGAGGCCCTCTTCAAAAATCCGGAGCGCTTCGCCGTAAAAGGGCCGGGCCACCCGGTTCACGATGAAGCCGGGGGTATCCTTTGCAAGCACGACCAATTTGCCCCAGGATTCAATTAATTTCCTCGATTTTTCCACGACCGACGGATTGGTCTGAAGGGCGGGAATGATTTCCACCAACCTCATCAAAGGGGCAGGATTGAAAAAGTGAATCCCCAGGACTCTTGCCGAATGCTCACAAACCGACGCGATAGCAGTGATGGGAAGCGAAGAGGTGTTCGTAGCCAAAATGCAGTTCTGGCTGACAATCTTTTCCAATTCCCTGAAAACATCTTTTTTGACACCCAAATCTTCGACGATTGCCTCGATGACCAAACCTGTATCTTTGTAGGCTGATAGTTCGTCCACGAAATAAATTCTTCCAAAAATGGCCTTCGCCTGCGGGTCGTTCAACCTTCCTTTTTCAACGAGGCGATTGAGAATTTTTTGGAGCTTTATGCTCGCTGTTTCAAGGGCGGCGGGATTGTTGTCAAAGATTAGGACTTCATGCCCTGCGGTTGCTGCGACCTGAGCAATGCCCGTTCCCATGGAACCACTTCCGATAATTCCGATATTCATAAGCAAATAGTTGAAACGACCGCAACACGTTAACCGTAATTCGAAACACACCGTAGCTCAAAACGTACCGTAGCTCCGAGCTTCGTCTCGGAGAAGGTCCCGTGCGTTATTTCTCCGAGACGAAGCTCGGAGCTACAGTGTGTTTCAAGCTAGGGTGGTATTGCAAAGAATTCATTTTTCTACCCTTATTTCTCTTCTTCTTAAAAAAAACATGCTACTCAGGCCGATGATTATTAGCCCTGCAATTATTTCCCACCGATATTCCTGGGCTGCCTGAAAATTGGACAGAAGCATCTCCGCACAAAAATAGCCGAAGCTTCCATAAACGCTTAGCCATAATCCGGTACTAAGAGCGCTAAAAAGGGCGAATTTTTTGGTGGAGATAGAGCTCAATCCTATCATCAAGGGGATGACGATGCGGAAGCCCAACAGGAAGCGGTAGGAAAGTAATATGAGATTGGGATGTTCCTCTAAATGGAGGCTCATTTTGTCCATTTTAGCTTTCAGTTTCGGGCGTTTGTTCGAGAAAGCCAGCCCTTTTTTCCTTCCTAACAGGAAGAATGTCCAATCAGATGTTTGTGCTCCCAAAAAAACGGCAAGGAAAACGCCCCAAAAATTGAGATAGCCCAATTGCGCCGTGATGATAGCTGTCAAAAAAAGAACTTCTCCTTCCACAAACACACCCAGATAGGCACCGAGATAGCCACAAACTTCTAGAAAATCCTGCATGATTTTAAAAATATCCTGTCCTAATGGAATAAAAGATAAGGGTCAACAGGAAGATACAACTGTTTTTGTATTAATGCATCATTCTCCCTCTTTCAAAGAAATAATTCTTTGCCATTTTTTACTTTTTCAAAAAGGATTTGAAAAAGAAATCATAGGTGAAAATCAAAGTGAAGGCTTTGAATTTGGAATCTACATTACCCATGGGTTCTGCGCTGAAAAGGTTTTCTGCAGAGACATTGGTAAAATCCACCAACTGTTCCCGGTTGCTTTGCGTGCCGAAGCCATAGTCTACCCCTAGTGAAAATTGATTTCGCCAAAGTTTAAAAATGCCTCCGAATGAAAAATGGATAATATCTGGGGTTCTGCTGAGTAATTGAGGTACCCCATTTACCCAAAGTCCATTAGCCTGGTTGAAATCAGTCCGCATTCCACCCACAAGATTAATCTCGTTCCAGAATTTCCGTTGAAAACCGATGGCAAAATTGAGGAGGTCTTTGGTAGCCGTTTCGACCAGAAAATGTTTTCCAGCCTGCCCTGGCACCAATCCGTCAAATGGGTCGTCGATGTCCTCAATTTGGGTATAGCGCTCAATAGATTTAAAGTATTCCAATGCCAGAGAAACCCGGAACCCGCCAAAGTCAAAATCTGCTCCCAAGCCAATGGACAAAGGCGTTCTGTACTCCGAGCCGGCATTGTCAGAATAATTTGAGTTGAGCGTAGATTCCTGAAATTGGACCTTCTGCAAATAGCGAAATTCATAAGTAGCCTTTTCCAGAAACCGGTAGTAAGTCGGTGTAGTGAGGGTGAGCCCGAATTTGGCATTGCCTGGTT
This sequence comes from uncultured Saprospiraceae bacterium, assembly GCA_964549665.1. GTDB lineage: Bacteria > Bacteroidota > Bacteroidia > Chitinophagales > Saprospiraceae > CAZJYF01. Next base: position 248 of record CAZJYF010000472.1, on the reverse strand, counting down.
GCCAGGAAATGCCGAATTTGGTCAAAATGCCACCTCGGGAATTGAGTTTGTATTTAATTTCATTGTTAAGGCTAAAAAGCAAATTATCGGGTTGCTGCCTGTCGACAATTTCTTTTTGAACCTCCAAATCGTAGTTGGTAGAATGGAGGGTAATAAATTGACTCAAGCCAAAGGAAAAGGTCTTGCTTACCCGGTAAGAGAAGCCGAAACCCACCCACCGTTCCCGCACGCGTTTTCGAAAACTCAAT
>CAZJYF010000471.1:0-3657 GCA_964549665.1 uncultured Saprospiraceae bacterium | reverse complement strand
GAGGCTGTCTCATACATACGTATGTAAAAGACCCGATTTGCAAAATTTTTATAATTTGGTAAATCTATAACTCCTTGATTTTAAATTTACTAAATCTTAAAGATTTTGCAAATTGTTGCGCCGGAAGGTCTTTTACATCCCTTTGAATGAGACAGCCTCAGATTTAAAAAAAAGAAGGAATATCCTCCATCCTTTACACAGCGACAACCGGCGACCGTTTTTTATCCGCGATGTCAGCAGGAAACTGCCCCACGGCTCCGTGAAAATAAATATAAAACCGCGTTCTTGAGACTCATCTTCTTGCCCACCCATTTAACCTCCAAAAGGACGTATTTGCCATCCTTCAAACGTTTGTCCTTTTTCAAATACCAATAATTTCAAATCCATAATTGAAACTAGCTGCATTGGGGTTTTCCAGAATTCCTCCACCTTTTTCAGCGAATCCATTTTGAAAAAATAACGTACTTTTGCCCGGAAAGAAAGAGGGTATGGAAGAGTTACATTTACTTTCCTTCAAGTGAAAAACCAGTTTTCAAAACGAATGACAAATATCAAAAAACAAAGCCAAATAGTGGGCGTCATTGGAGCAGGAAGTTTCGGCACAGCAGTTGCCAATTTATTAGCCTTCAATGCCGAGGTGTTGCTATATAGTCGAAAAAAGAATTTGGTTGACGCAATCAATTCGACCCATATTAACCCTGATTTATCCGTAAAACTTTCGGATAAAGTGCAAGCCACGAATGACCTTCAGGAAATAGCGGAGCGCTGCATTTTGATATTCCCCATCGTTCCTTCCACCAACTTTCGCCGGATGATGCGAAACCTATCACCCCACCTTCGTCCCTATCATTTGCTCATCCACGGGACAAAAGGCTTTGACCTGAAGGAGATGAGTGAGGAAGAACTCCTGCATGGAAAGATTACAAAAAGTAATGTTTGCACGATGAGCGATATTATCCGGCAGGAAAGCGTGGTGGTCCGCATCGGATGTCTTTCAGGTCCAAACCTCGCAGTTGAAATTTTTGAAGGACAGCCGACTGCCACCGTCATCGCCAGCAAATTTAATGAGGTCATCGATGAGGGTAAAAAAATGTTGGGCAGCAAGCATTTTCAGGTTTTTGGAACCCACGAAATTATTGGAGCCGAAATGGCCGGAGCATTAAAAAACATCATTGCCATCGGTTCGGGTATTTTAAGTGGTCAGGGTTTGGGCAAAAACATTCAATCTTTGCTAATCACCCGGGGTCTGATGGAAATGATCAATTTCGGAAAAGCAATGGGCGTAAGCCCCAAGCCCTTTCTTGGGACTGCCGGGATTGGCGATTTGGTTTGTACTGCCACCAGCAAAAAAAGTAGAAACTACACTTTTGGATTTGAGTTGGGGCGGGGACAACCCGTGAAGATGATAAAGGCAAAGATGCCGGAGCTAGCCGAAGGCGTTCGCACCCTTAAAATTGCCAAACCCTTGGCCGACCACCTGGGTTTGCATGTCCCCATTACCCAAATGCTCTACCGGATAGTACACGAAGGCTTCGATATTGGTCAGGCAATCGAGTCCTTAATGCGTTATCCGTATTATGTGGATGTTGATTTTTTGTAATTCGAATCGATTCGAACGAAGGGTTGTCATTCATTCTCAACTAAGCCCAAAAATCTTGAAAATGCCCTTAGAGAATTAGCTAACTGTCTAATTCCAGATGACAGATGGTAATACGTTTCCAATACGGCTCCTTAACCCTGGTAAAACAATACATTTTCCGCACCAAGAGCATCGTCCCACTGCTTTGAAAACCCAAAGCCGAATTTAATTGAATTTGGGTGGGGGCAAAAAAAAAGAGACAACAAAATTGTCTCTGAAATTAAGTACGTATGAAAAAAATAATTATGTTAAAGCAACCCATTGAGTGCCATGAAGCTTAGTAGAAAACCTAAAAATGGATCCCTTTAATTTTTTTTGGCTACTAATTTTTTGGAGCCCTTTCGATGACAAAATCCTTAGTAAAAGTCCGTCCCTTTCCTCGAACAGAAAAGGTGTATTTCCCTGGTTCCAGATTAGAAACATCGAATCGCTTTTGAAGACTTCCGGAAGGATTAATTGATTCTACATAAAGGACATGTCCAACCTCATCGGCGATTTTGATTTTTGCGACCGCATGTTCCAACCAAAGCATGGTCACATCTAAATGTTCATTCTTTAGACGAATAACTGGTTTGAATATCTCCTTTTTTGATTCAAAGTCAATAATCAATCCATTCTTTCCGATGGTAAGTTTCTGAATCCAAATTTTAATTTCATCCTCTAGAATCAGAAAATACGCACCTTCAGGTAAATTGACCAAATTAAACTTCCTTGCAACTCGGGTAGGGTTTTTCACTATCTCTCTGAAAAAAACGATGTCGTTTACATCCTGAAGTCGAATTTCGACTGATTTTGATTTCAAATCCTTCATATCAAAGTAGAAAGACTTGATTCCTGTACTTTTAATGGTAAAGCCAGGGTTTTCAACCCCTGCATAAGCAATACCAACCACGCTTAACATGGCGATGGTGTAGCAGATTTTAATCAATGATCTCATAATAAAAAACATTTTTTGAAGTTAATTGAAAAATTGAAACAGTAGCTACTCATTTCATTTTTGTCGGTGCAAAAGTGCAGTCCATCCACGAGTCATACTACTTGAAAATTTGCCTATTTATGTATTATTTTAACCTATTAATTAAAATTAAAATAATTTTTGGTTAATTTTGCATCAACAAGGGTTAATTTTGTGTAGGTTCACAATTTCCATTTGAGATACCTTGCGTGCTTAAAAGCGCTCATTATGAATAAAAAAACCATTAAACTTAAACCTGCCCTAGAGAAAATCAGCCCTGCATTCGGCAGTACCTTTACGATAAAACAATATTTTGAGGGCTGTTCGGAACTGAATTTTCCGTTCTGGCACGTTCACCCCGAAATGGAAATGGTGTATGTTAAAGGTGGCAATGGTAAGCGCCACATAGGTAACCACATATCCTGGTTCAGAAATGGAGATTTGATTTTAATTGGTTCGAATCTTCCCCATTCGGGATTTACAGATCGGCTGACTGGCAACCAATCCGAAACAGTAATTCAAATGAAAAGGGATTTTCTAGGGGAATCGTTTTTTCATATTCCTGAAATGGCAGCCATTAAACAAATGTTTGAGCGGGCTAGATTAGGGCTGTGTTTCTTTGGAGAAGTAAAGCGGAAGATAGGAACAAGGATCGAAATCTTGCCCCGTTTGAATAATTTTGACGCTTTAATTGAACTCTTATCAATATTACAAGAAATGGCACGCTCTAACGAATACAAAATACTTAATGTCAGTGGCGTTGCAATGGAAGTGGAACTGCAAGACAACAACCGGATAAATGTCATTTTCAATTATGTACAGCAACATTTTCAACGACCGATATTGTTGGAAGAAATAGCAGGCGAAGTGAATATGACGAATCCAGCATTCTGTCGCTATTTTAAAAAACTCACTGGCAAAACCTTTACCAAATTAGTGAATGAATTTAGGGTAGTTCATGCCTGCAAATTATTGACGGAAAAACAATCCAGCATTTCGGATATTTGCTTTGAAAGCGGTTTTAATAATTTTTCTCATTTTAACAGATTTTTCAAAGAAATAA
>CAZJYF010000470.1:0-3665 GCA_964549665.1 uncultured Saprospiraceae bacterium | reverse complement strand
CCAAAACGCAAAGTCAAAACCCCGCCAAAGGCGCTAAAATCGTTGTTGTCATAGCCTTCGAGTTTGCTGACGCCACTGACGTAGCGGTAAGACCCGGTTGCGGCGAGACGGAAAAAGTGGAAAATGTTTAATTCGAAGCCGATTTCGGGAGTCAGAACGAAAATGTTGTCAGCGTTTGGCTGATTGATGATGACTTGGGAGGGGTCGTTTATCTCAACGGCTTTGAAATCTATATCGCCCCAACCGAGACGCAAACTAAGGTAAGGATGAACTGCTTTGTGTTGCGCCGGGGTATAGCCCAACCAAAAGCCCCGATGATTGAAATCGATCGCTTCCCGACGATTCAAACCATCATTTCTCCGGGAGAACTCAAAGTCGCCGATGCCATAGCCGCCAAAGAAAAAATCACCCAGGATGATGCCACCACCCCCGCCAACGGTTGAGTTGATGTCGTCGTTGTTTTTGATGGGGCTAAATTCAAAAATCGGAGCTCCAAAACCTCCAATCCGGTTTACATGGCTGAAAATGGTTTCGTCGCCTTGAGCAAAAAGGTCAAGGGCCGTGATGGACAAGAATAGTAGAAATAAATTTTTCATTTTTTTAGTTTTAAAAGTTCAGGAACTCTGATAATTTTTTATGTTTTCACCAAATTGGTCAGAGAGCCAAAGTCCATTTGTAAATTTTGGAATAACCAGCCCAACGCTGAAAGCATCGCGTTTCAGTCGTCCAGTTCTTCAAAAAATAATTCGCGCGTTAAAATAGCAGCGAAGGTACAGCCCAAAGGAGAAGGAGGAAATTTGCAATTTTAAAATCTAAAACCGGCGCTTACACCTATCCATGCTTGTAAATTGGTCTTTCCGTTAAAGGTTTTGTCAATCAAAGTATAGGGAACTATGGACGAACCAACTTCCTGAGTTTCCCGGTTATTTAATTTTGAAAACATCAGGTTGAGGGTCGGTCCAATAAAAAAATCGATGCTTTGGGCGATTTCCCGGTCATAGAGAAAGCGGATTTGGGTAAGCAAGTTCAACTGCTTAGTGAAGGTTTCGTTTTCGCTGACGTGGGTAGCCATCAATTCAAAGTTCATGGCGTTTCTTTCGTTAAAAATCGAGACAAACCCGATTCCGTAACCGAACCCCCAGGCATATTTTTCGCCGTCGGAGAAACGGGCTCCAAAATGGAAGATATTGTAAAAGGATTTTGCACCTAATTTTAAACTCGCATTGGCGTACAAAGCTTCACTTCCGTATATGTCGAACTTGTTGTACCCGTGCTTAATGATGTTCAAAAAACCTATGGAAACGCCACTCACCGTATCCGCCATATTGATGAATCCAATCTGAAATCCTTTCACCTTTTTGGCAATATTCAGGAACCCTCCCACTTGCCCGGCTTTCACATCTTTTGCCACATTGAACAAGCCGCCAATCTGCATTTTTGCATCTCCGCCATTGAAATTAAACAAGCCGGCAGCCTGAAATGCATCTGATTTTCCACCTGTCACATTAAACAAAGCGGAAGCCTGCACGCCCGTCACATCCCTTGAAACGATATTTGCCAAACCCGCCACCTGCACCCCAGTGACCGTTCCCCCGATGTAATTAAAAAGCCCAGCAATCTGCGTCCCAGTCACATTCTTAGCAACGACATTCCCCAAGCCGGCGAATTGGAATCCTTTCACATCTTTCCGAATCGAATTAATAAAACCACCCACTTCCATACCATCGACACCTCCATTGATGCCCCAAAATAAATTCACCGACACATTGTTCGTAACCAGGTCATTGTTTCGGGCGTTCGTTCCAAGACCGGGAATAACGGAAACCTGCACTGCCCGCCTGCCATCTTTCGGAGTCGTCATCCTATCCCATTCCCGAAGGAATTCATTCAATTCAAAGAGGGTCTTATCAATGCGGGGCCTATTTCTGCTCGGTTCCACTTTTCCAATTGTCGGCGCTTCCACTAAATCCGGCTCTTGCACTTCGCTTCCCGGCAGCCCTTCCGTATTTTCCCTTTCTGTCAAAGGGGGCTTCGCTTTTTCACTCTTTTTGGTTTTTCGAACGGACTTTTTTTTCCTTTTTCTATTCTTCTCCCCGAGTTCACTCAAACGCCCGGAAGTTTTGTTTTTATCAATTTTCAAAACGATTTGGTTTCCAATTTCGGCAAATACGATTTGCGTTTCCACAAACAATTGATCGAGAGCACCGAACAAAAGTTCGTTATCCACCTGAGCACTGACCCTTTGGTCAACAGAGATAAAATCAGGACTGTAAGAGAAATAAACTAAATACCTTTGGCTGATGTCGGAAAGCGCATCCTCGAGACGTTCATTGGAGTAATGGAACGTCACCCGCTTTTCGAGGGAAGCCGATTGGGCAAGTGCATCTACAGACACCAGGCTTAGGAAGATTGCCAAAAGGGCGGTATTCTTCATCGATAAGGAGGCAAATCAAAATTTTGATTTGAACTTGAAAAAAACATCTCCTCCCATCCAAATACAGCGGGAGAGGCATATTAATTCAATCAACTAGTTTTTTTTAGCGCAGCCCTCACCTTTTAGGAGATAGGTGCCGTTTTCCTGACGAACCGCTTCCAACTCCATGGAGAATTTAAAAACCTTAAAAATCACCTCCAAGCCGGGGGGGTCAAAAGCACCAATATTGGTAAAAGTGCAATTTAGAATGTCGTCGTTCTCCGTTTTGATAGTTACCCCAAAATATCGCTCCAGGGTTTTAATAACTTCAGGCATCGGGCTATCATTGAATACTAACCGCTTCGTTTTCCAGGAAGCAGCATTGGGGTTTTGACGCTTTTCTTTAAGAACTCTACTGAATTTTTTATCAAAAATCCCAGTTTCGCCGGCTTCTAAAACAGTAGGGGCAACGAAAGAATTCATCTTCCAAAGTGCAACGATGCCCCTTTGCACACTCACTTCTACCTGATCTTCCCGCGGATAGTTTCTCACGTTGAAAACAGTTCCCAACACCGTTATTCTGGAGGCGTCGCAAAAAATTTCAAAAGGTTTTTTCTCATTCCTGACTACCTCAAAAAAGGCCTCGCCAACTAAATCAAGCTGCCGTTTTTCAAAATTTTTTACAAAGGATATTTTGGAGTTTACATTGAGCCAGACTTTGCTGCCATCAGGCAATTTCACTTCTTTTTTCTCACCTCTTCCGGCAGCTAATACGACCCGCCGATTTGGATCTCCTGCGTCCTTTACCGAAAACCACCACCCTGCCACCAACAGAAGTAATAGTACGGCCACACTGCCCAACAACCTTATTGAATTAGACAAAGAGCGGATTTTCGCGGATTTTCTTACCGAATTTCTTTTAGGAAGGCCGCTTTCGAGTTGCTGTTCCACCCGAAGCCACGCCTTGCTGACATCTGCCTCAAAAGGTTCTTCTTCATAATCCACTGAAACTTTCCACAGATGTACCATCTCGTCAAAGAACTTTTGGTTCGCTGCGCCATCTTCAACCCAGGCGAACAACTTCTGCCTTTCCTTCCGGCCAATGTTGCCGGAGAGATATTTGGCTATCAAATCCGTTATTGCAGCAGCATCTTTCACTTCTTTTCCTTTCTTTTTTAGGATGACCTGAAATGGAGACCACCCCTATTTTTTAAATAATATTTTGACAAATTTTTTCGGGTTGACCCTTTTT
>CAZJYF010000469.1:0-3672 GCA_964549665.1 uncultured Saprospiraceae bacterium | reverse complement strand
TATTAGGGATATCGCGCTCTCTTTATCATGATTAAGCATTTCAAAATCTCCTTTTTTATCCTGTTCTCCTTTCCGCTTTTCTCGCAAAACAACCCTTCGGGATTTTGGGAAGGAGTGCTCACTTTCCGTTCAAGTGAACATCGCTTTGAAATGCAAATTGACGTTGTAAAAAAGAAAATTTCCGGGGTAGCCTATTTGTATAAAACAGAGAACGAAGTGATTACGATGAAAATTTTTGGCAAACTTTATTGGGATCACTCGATGAATATCTATGATTTGAAATTGACCAACCTGGAAAAGGAGGAAGCCGACAATGGGATGACATTTTCTTTCCCAAAAGAATATCAATTGGTTTACAACCGCAGCCTTTGGGATTCAACCCTCGAAGGTTTTTGGCAGGAACATATTCCGGAATTATTGGATGAACGAAGCAAAAAGGGGCGTATTTTTTTAAAAAGAGCCAAAAAGCGTCCGAAGTCAAAAGCCTGAAGTCTCCCATTTCCAATACGCCATTTCCCGGACAAGATTTGCGAAATTTTCAAAATTTAGTAAATCTCATCTCGTGCAAAATTTGGTACGACTCTTTCAACTTGGATAGAGGATTGACCCCTCTTTCAGTACGCTATTTTGCGAACCAAAAAGAATCCATCTTCCCCCTGCGGTTGATAGAGTGGCATGAGGATAAGCCCGTCGGATTCCGCCCGGATAGCTCCGTTTTTATCGCAAGCCAGGATTTCTCCTTTTTGAACAGGCTGAAAGTTTCGATAGTCCGGCTGCATCCTGAATTGGTCTTCCGGGCTGATAGCGTGCAAGGTCACCAATTCCGCTACTTTAGGCAAACCCTTCGAATACTCTATCAATAGCGAGTCGTGCCGGTTTTCAACATCTTCTGCTTTAACACTGCCAATGGTACGCATGCAATTGGTAATGGCAGCTATGGCGCGGTTGACGGATAAATGTTCCTGATGTTGGCCTGCCTCAAAAACGACGGTCGCGGTTTCCGGTTTAAAGTTGTCATTATTAAAATAGTGCAAGCTCGTTCCTCTGATTCCCCGCAAAAAGCCGGTGATGACAGGGGCATGAAGTTCTACGGCGATGCGAATGCTCTCGGGATCATCCGAAGCGATGGAAAATATACCACCGAAAGCAGTGGTGGTGTGAATATCCAAAAAGACGAGTTTTTCGGGTTGGTAGTCTTCTATTTCCTGGGCAATTATTTCCAGATTTTCTTTGATTTCGAGCTCTTCGGAATAGAGTTCTTTAGCCGGACTATTTTGGATTCGTTCCACATTTTCCTTCCTCCATTGGCGATTCAAGTCTTTTACAATGTATCGCCTACCTTTTTTTAAGGCACGAATATTTCCACGCAGAGCCAATAAACGGCCTCCGAAAGTGAAGGAAGGATTCGCAATCGGTTCCACTTCTAACATCTTAAGCATCAATTCGAGAGCTTTCACGCCTGCCGGTTCGTTTCCGTGCATTCCTCCAAAACAAATTAAGAGCGGACCTTTCACCTTTCCTGTGTATCTTCCGATAATGTGTTCTAACTCCATGATAGTTGCCCGAATATAAATAATCGACACTTTCTCCAAAGGGTTGATACCCCTTGGAAAGTGTCGATTATATTTGCTTACTCGCTTCATTTAATTTGTGGCGAACAATCAAATTGTTATTTTCGGCACAAATTATCTGGCTGCAAACTGCTTCTTTTTTCGCATACGGCGGTCGGGGGTCGTTCTGATTAATTGATTGTCGAGAATAGGGGGTGGAAAAATCTGTCGGTTATTCTATAATTGAACCACTCGCATTTCCCTCCGAATAAAGGAAGTGAAGTTACAAAATTTCACTGGAAGCGGTATAATTGCTTTGACTGATAAATCAGAATGTTATTTTTGCCGTGTTGGTTCAATGAACTGGCACATTAAGTTTGTAACTTGTTGAATATCAGGTAAAATTTGAATCAGGAATACAGAACTTTTATCCCGCTAATCGCATCCTCCTATTTTTATTTCAAATATGAGAAGAAAATTATCCATTATCATACCAGCCTATAATGAGGCAAAGACCATCCATTTGATTCTCGACAAAGTTAGAGCGGTTACCCTGATTGGAGGTATCGAAAAAGAAATTGTCTTGGTCAATGATTGTTCGACGGATGATACGGAAAAGGTGGTTTTGAGCTATCAGTTAGCCCATCCGGATTTGAATATTCAGTATTTTAATCAGGAGGTGAATAGCGGGAAGGGAGCTGCTTTGCATGCCGGCATACGCCTGGCAAGCGGAGATTATATCATCGTTCAGGATGCAGATTTGGAATACGACCCCCAGGAAATAAATATTCTTCTACGGCCGATGATTGATGGAGTGGCTGATGTGGTATATGGTTCGCGGTTTATGGGGGGGAAGCCTCACCGGATTTTGTTTTTCTGGCACTCCATTGGCAACAAATTCCTCACCGCCCTTTCCAATGCTTTTACCAACCTGAACCTAACCGATATGGAAACCTGCTACAAACTTTTTCGGACCGAGATTATTCGCCAGCTGCCTTTAAAAGAAAAACGCTTTGGTTTTGAGCCGGAAGTGACGGCCAAAATCGCCCGCATCCCTGGAATTCGCATCTACGAAGTGGGCATTTCTTATTACGGCAGAACCTATAAGGAGGGAAAAAAAATTGACTGGAAGGATGGGTTCTTTGCCATTCTTTGCATTTTAAGATACAATTTATTCCACAGGGATTGACCCCTTGTCCGAATTATCGGAACGTATTTCTAAGTTGATTTTTGTATATTGCAAAGAGTTCTATTATTAACCACTTTCTCCATGACAAAAGATAGGAATCAAGAGGATTTGGAAGTCTTGTTAAAGGTGTTGCCACGAAAAGAGCGGGAAAATCTGAAAAGAGAGAACCTGACCGTCGGGTTTCTAGAGGCAGCTATCCAGCGGTCTGAAACGGCAATGAAATGGGATAGGATAGTTGGCGTTCCCTGGTTCATCATCTATTCCGTTTCTTTGGTTTATTTTGGTTTGGGAAACATAACTTTCGCCATTTTTGTTGTAGGACTGGTCTATTTTACTTTTCGCGTTTTTAAATACGGCTCATATGGATTGAATAGAAAAAGGGTTAAAATTTTTGAGCATTTGTTAAAAAAATTAAAGCACTGAACATGAAAAATCCATTCAAAAAATACATCGCTAAATTTTCGGAATTTAAACTTTGGATAAAGCTCCGGGACCAGGCAAAACGGGCCGGCTTGAAAACAGTCTATAGTGCCATGCTGCTTTTTTATGCCTTCAAACGAAAAGAAACTCCTCCCTGGGCAAAAAATATCATCCTCGGCACTTTGGGCTATTTTCTTAGTCCGATTGATTTGCTGCCGGATTTGACGCCGCTCATTGGCTATACCGACGATATTGGTGTCTTGAGTTTTGGATTAGTTACGATTGCTTGTTACATCGATGACGGGGTACGTATTAACGCGAGAAAAAAACTGAAAAAATGGTTTGGAGATTTCGACCTGCAGGAATTGGTTGAAATTGACAAGCAATTATAAAAAAAGGGACAAATATTAAACTTGCCCCTTCGTTTTCAGCGAAATAAATATTTTATTCTTCTTTTAATCCTCGTACCAGAAGGGATATTTCATTATTGAGCATTTCGATAAAACCGCCTTC